>USTC01000022.1 GCA_900557505.1 uncultured Collinsella sp. | reverse complement strand
TTGCTGCGCTGCAGGAGGAACGTCCCCAGCGGATCACTTTTCCGCTCGCCGATTTGTGTCTTGAAAAATGTATATAACGACTATAACGTAGTGTGAAACATATTGGAAACAATACCGAGGAGGCTGCGTTGAAGAAAAGCAATCTGGGCTATGTGCTGGTGCTGATCGCCGCGCTTATGTGGGGCAGCATCGGAATCTTTGTAAACGGCATCTCGGCCATGGGCGTTTCATCCCAGAGCATGGCTGCCTTTCGCTTGTTGGTCGGAGCGCTTATCTTGGCACCGGTCCTGATGTTTATGGGCTGCCGTCCGGGTGAGGGGTCTACCGTGGCTCAGGGTCCGCTGGCCCTGTTCAAGGCAAGCCCTAAAGAGCTCGTCCCCTGCGCGCTTGTCGGTATCGTCGGTTTGGCCGCCGCCAACACCTGCTATTACGAGTGCATGGGCGAGGTAGGCATGTCCACGGCCTCGGTGCTGCTCTACACCTCGCCGGTGTTTGGCGTCGTGCTCGGCCGCGTGCTTTATCGCGAGGACGTGACCCCCAACAAGCTCGTTGCCATTGTCTTTAACATCGTTGGCTGCGTGCTTGCAGTGACCAATGGCGACCTTTCCGGTTTTCATTTTTCGGTCTGGGGCGTCACGTCTGGCGTGATTGCAGGCCTTTGTGGTGCGTCGCTCGCGGTGTTTAGCCGGATAGCAACCAAGACGGTCCACCCGCTGGCTGTCACGTTTTGGGGCTTTGTTTTTGGCGGTGCGGTTATGGCGGCTATCGCGGCTCCGTGGCCGGATGTCGCCGCGGCAATGTCGCCACAGCTGCTGCTGCTGTTCCTTGGCTTTGGACTCATCCCCACAGCTGTGGCCTACATCTTATATATGCAGGGTCTGTCCATGGGGCTCGAGACATCGAAAGTTCCCGTCGTAATGTCATTCGAGACGGTCGTCACCGTACTGCTGGGCATTGGTGTCTACGCCGAGCCCGCCGGCGCGATCAAGGTCCTGGGCATTGTGCTGGTGCTCGCGTCCATTTTGATTATGAACACCGACTTCTCCAAGCTACGCAACAGTGTGTTTGTCGGTCATGTCGTTGAGAGCATGACCTTTAAGCCCAACGCGTGGTGGACGGAGAAATCGCAGGACATGGATCTGTTTAAGGAGCGCACCGGCATCGCGCTGGAGCCCACCGTGCAGGAAAGCCCCTGGTACTTCGTGCGATAGAGGATTGGCGGGACGCTTGAATGGGCACCGCCTTGCCAGCGTCGATCTGCCCTGCGCCAACGTTTCAAGTACGTTAAACCCGTCAACGGTCGATTTTCACCCGCGAACGGTCTTTATACTAATTAGCAATATAAGCAACGTATAAGACGTTATAATGACCATAACGAAAAGGAGGAGGCAAGATGAATCAGATCATTCTCGCATCTCATGGCGGCCTGGCCGCAGGCGCCAAAGACACGCTCGAGATGGTTCTCGGCGACGTGTCGAACGTCCACGTCGTGTCGCTTGCTCGTGACGACAAGGAGCCCATCACCAATAAGGTTGAGGCTATGATCGCCACGTTCAACGCAGACGACACCGTCTATGTGCTGACCGATATGCTCGGCAGCTCGGTCAACAACAGCATGGTCGAGCTTTCCAAGAACGGCACGAAGTTCACGGTTGTCAGCGGTTTCAACATCCCGCTGGCGCTCACGCTCGCTATGAGCCCCGTCGCCGTCAAGGGCGCCGAGCTCGCGGCCCTCATCAACGAGGCCCGCAACGGTCTGACCAACCCCAACGCACCGGCCCAGCCCGCCGCGGCTCCCGCCAAGAAGGCCAAGGCGTCCCGTCACAGCTCCGGTCCCGCCAAGATCGTCCTCGCACGTCTTGACTACCGTCTGCTGCACGGCCAGGTCGTCTTTACCTGGACCACCAAGGTTCAGGCCGAGCGCATCATCGTCGTCGACAACGCTGCCGCCAACGATGACATCAAGAAGGGCGCTCTTAAGCTGGCCAAGCCCCAGGGCGTGCGCCTGAACGTCTTCACCGTCGAGCGTGCCCTCGCCAAGATGGACAAGCTCAACACCCTCGGCGAGCGCGTCATGTTCGTCTTTGGCAACACGGCCGAGATGCTGCAGTTCTGCCAGGGCTACAAGCTCGACGCCATCAACTTGGGCGCCACCGCCAACCACGACGGCGCCGATCAGGTCGGCGGCAAGGACAGCTCCGTCTTCCTCGACGCCACCCAGAAGGCCGACGTCAACCAGCTGCTTGACATGGGCATTAAGCTCTATGTCCAGCAGACCCCTACGTATCAGAGCGTCGACATCGACGCCAAGCTGTAATCAACCAGGCTTTTGCCTGACTGAAAGGAGAAGGGTATGAATACGTTCATCAGTGCGGTGCTCGTCGGCCTCGTCGGCGTGTTCTGCATGTGGGACTCCCGCCTGCTCGGTCGTCTTAACTTCGAGCAGCCCCTCGTTGGCGCTACGCTCGTCGGTCTGCTGCTGGGCGATGTGCCCACCGGCCTTGCCGTCGGTGCCGCCGTCGAGCTCGTGTCCATGGGCCTGGTGCAGGTCGGCGCAGCCGTTCCGCCCGATATGGTCCTGGGCGGCATCGTGGCCGCTGCCTTTGCGTGCCTGACCGATGCTTCCGCCGAGACCGCCATGACGATCGCCATCCCGGTCGCCGTCCTGGGTCAGCTCCTCGGCATCGTGTTCCGTTCCATCATCGCCGCCCTCACCCATGTGGCCGATAGCGCGATCGATAACGGAAAGTTCAAGACCGCCTACCGTATGCACATCTGCGCCGGCTCCGGTCTGTACGCCGTCATGTACTTCCTGCCGATCTTCCTCGCCGTCTTTGTTGGCACCGACCTGGTTCAGGCCATCGTCAACATGGTTCCCGAGTGGCTGTCCACTGGTCTTAACGTTTCGACCAAGATCATGACCGCCTACGGCTTGGCCCTGCTGCTCACCATGATGATCAAGAAGGGTATGACTCCGTTCCTGTTCATCGGTTTCCTGCTCGCCGCTTACCTCAACCTGTCCGTCATCGCGGTCGCTCTGATCGGTGTGTGCCTGGCTGTCGTCTTCATGGGCTTCAAGTTCAACGGTTCCCATGCAGCCGCCGGTGTCGATTCCGACTACGATCCGCTCGAAGACGACGAAGACTAAGGAGGAACACACTATGGCAACCGCAACCAAGGACGTGTCCCTGAACAAGAAGGTCAGCCAGTTCTTCTGGCGCTCCTGGGCCATCCAGGCCTCTTGGAACTACGAGCGTCAGATGAACATGGGCTTCCTCTACGGCATGGTTCCCACGCTCGATCGCCTCTATCCGGATGAGTCCGACCCCAAGCAGCTCGCTGCTAAGAAAGAGGCTTACCACCGTCACATGGCGTTCTACAACTGCACCCCGCAGACGAGCGCTTTCATCCTGGGCCTCTCCGCCTCCATGGAGGAGGAGTACGCCAAGGATCCCGAGAACTTCGATCCCGATTCGATCAACGCGGTCAAGACCTCCCTCATGGGTCCGCTTTCCGGCATCGGTGACTCCTTCTTCCAGGGCACCATCCGCGTTATCGCCTTTGGCCTGGGCGTTCAGCTGGCTCAGCAGGGCTCCATCATGGGCCCGATCCTGGCCATGCTCATCTCCATCGTCCCCTCTGTGATAATCACTTGGTTCGCAGCCAAGATGGGCTATCAGGGCGGCCACGAGTACCTGAGCAAGCTTCAGGGCGGCGACCTCATGGAGAAGCTCATGTATGTCTGCGGCATCGTGGGTCTTATGTCCGTGGGCGGCATGATCGCTACGCTGATCGGCGCCACCACCCCGCTGCAGTTCGCTGAGGGCACCGTCGTTATCCAGGACATCCTGGACGGCATGATGCCCCAGATGATCTCCCTTGGCCTCACCGGCCTTATGTACTGGCTCATCAAGAAGAACGTCAACACCGGTTGGCTTCTCGTGATCGCCATCGTGGGCGGCATCGCCCTCTCCGCGGCCGGCATCCTGGCCTAGTCGCGACCAAGCGTCTAACCGCTTTCCCCCGGGGGCCTGCCTGGCATCCCATACCCCAGGCAGGTTCCCATCCCCAAAATGCGACAATGGGACAGCCCCTTTGTCGCATCCTCAACGGGCCGGCGACTCGGCCCAAACCACGGTAACCCTGCGAGCGCCCGGCAATGTGGCGCCGCAAAAATTGAAAGGAATGTGTCAGATGTACGAGATCGACCTTAACCTCCCTAAGCAGATCGTCGCTGACGTCCTGTCCAACCACGAGATCCACAGCGTCGCTTTCGTCGGCTGCGGTGCCTCCATGTCCGACCTTTACCCCGCCAAGTACTTCCTGGCCAACAACACGGACAAGCTGAACGTTCAGATCTTCACCGCTAACGAGTTCAACTACGACACGCCCTCCTGGGTCAACGAGCACACCTTCGTGATCACCTGCTCCCTCGGTGGCTCCACGCCCGAGACCGTCGAGGCCAACAAGACCGCCAAGAAGCACAACTGCCCGGTCGTCTCCCTCACCAACAAGGCTGGCTCCGCTCTGACCGTCGACGCTGACTACGTCATCGTTCACGGCTTCCACGCCAACTTCGCTGCCAAGTGCGAGAAGCCCGGCTACGCCATCGCTCTTGCTGTCGAGATCCTTCAGCAGACCGAGGGCTATGACCACTACGAGGACATGATCACCGGCCTCACCAACGTCTTCGAGCTCTGCGAGAACGCCGCTCAGCACTGCAAGAAGCTCGCCAAGAAGTTCGCCGAGGACTTCAAGGACGACAAGATGATCTACTTCATGGCTTCCGGTGCCTCTGAGAAGATGGCTTATTCTCACGCCGCCTTCCTGTTCACCGAGATGCAGTGGATCGACGCCGCCGCCTACAACACCGGCGAGTACTTCCACGGCCCGTTCGAGGTTTCCACCGAGGGTAAGCCCTACGTCTTCTTCATGTCCGATGGCGCTACCCGTCCGATGGATGCCCGCGCCCTCACCTTCCTTGAGCGCATGGGCGCCAAGGTCGCTCTGATCGACTCCAAGGACTACGGCCTGGCTGACGCCGTGCCCGCGAGCGTCGTCACCTACTTCAACCCGCTGCTGCACCTCGCCGTTATGCGCGAGTACGGCAACCAGATCGCCGAGGCCCGTCAGCACCCGCTGACCATGCGTCGCTACATGTGGAAGCTTTCCTACTAATTACAAGTAAGTAGACCTTACGGGTTGATTGAGAGGGGATGGGGTTTGTGCCCCGTCCCCTTTTTGCTTTGGGGGCGTGTCTGTCGCGCCGCAAAACCCCAGGTAAAACCTACCAAAATAAACCTGACCCTTTTTGGCAGGTGGGAGGAGATGCGTATGATCAAGGCAGTGCTGTTTGACATGGACGGCGTGCTGGTCGATACCGAGTGGTTCTACAACCGTCGTCGTGTGGCGTTTATGGAGGAGAAGGGCTTCCACTTTGACGAGATCCCCGATCTTTCGGGGTCTAACGAGCCTGCCATTTGGGAGGCGCTGGTGCCCGACGATGTTGAGCTGCGCGAACGCCTGCGCGTTGAGTACAAGCAGGTCTACAGCCCGGACCATCCCGTTCCGTATGCCGAGCTGCTCAACGAGCAGACGGAGCCGGTGATGCGCGAGCTGCACGAGCGCGGCGTGAAGTGTGCCATCGCGAGCTCGTCCTACCGCGAGCTGATCGACGAGCTGGTGGAGATCGCTGGCATTGCCGATGTGCTGGATTACACCATCAGCGGCCACGAGTGCAGTGCGTTTAAGCCCGACCCCGAGATCTACCTGCGTGCCATGGAGGCGCTGGGGGTGGAGCCTGCCGAGTGCCTGGTTATCGAGGATTCGCCTTTAGGCATCGAGGCCGGCAAACGCTCCGGCGCCCGAGTCCTGGCGCTGCGTCCGCACGAGGGCGTCAACCTCGATCAATCGCGAGCCGATGCCGTTATCGATAATCTAGCCGACATTTTGGCCGCTCTGTAACGTCAATTCACCGCAAGAAGCACGGGTTCAAACGTTTTTTGCGGTGGACTGGCTCAATTTGGTTTTGATTTTGATCCGTTTGGCTTCGATTCGGGCTAAGTGAGTAGACTTTTTGGCGCAGGCCGAGCACACAGTGCACCTGCTCTTGTAAAACCGCAGGTCACAGGGGTGGCGGTTTTGGGTGTGCTCTGCAGGTCGCGTAAAGTCTACTCACTTGTAATTTGGGCCTTTGGTCGTGGGGGTTGCTGGTCCCGTTTTGGTTGTCGAGGGAGGGTGAATTGAAGCGCCCCCGCACGCTCCATGCTACAATCGCGGGCATGCCCCACAACCACATCTGCCTTCGAAAGGAGCCTACGTGGCGAACGCCATCGATCAGCTCACGGACCGCGTGCTCGTGCTCGGCCGCCTTACCATCGTCCGCCGCGCCATTACTGCCGTGGCGGTCACGATTTCTGCCGTTCTCCAGACATTCCTGATCCAGGCGTTCATTCAACCCGCCGACCTGCTTCCGAGCGGCCTCACCGGCGTTGCAGTCCTGCTCGATCGCGTTACCTCGCTCGGCGGCGTTCACATCGACATCTCGCTCGGTATGCTCGCGCTCAACATTCCCGTGGCGCTCCTATGCTGGAGCGGCATTAGCAAGCGCTTCGTCATCTTCTCGATGATGCAGGTTGTGCTCTCGTCGCTGTTCCTCAACGTCTTTCACTTCGCTCCATTTTTGGGCGACAAGATCATGCTCATCATTTTTGGCGGCGTGGTCTCGGGTCTGGGCGCTGCCATCGCGCTTAAATCCGGCGCATCCACCGGCGGCACCGACTTTATCGCGCTGTGGGTTTCCAACCACACGGGCAAGACCATCTGGGGCGTCATCTTTGGTTTCAACTGCTTTATCCTGGCGATCTTTGGCTTTATGTTTGGCTGGGACAAGGCGGCGTACTCCATCGTGTTCCAGTTTATTTCGACCAAGACCATCGACAGCTTCTATCGTCGCTACGACCGCGTGACGCTGCAGATCACGACGCGCAAGGCAGACGAGGTCATGACCGCCTATGTTGACCATTTTCAGCACGGCATTAGCTGTGCTGAGGTCATCGGCGGATACAGCCGTGAAAAGATGTACCTGCTGCACGCCGTTGTTTCGACCTACGAGAGTCAGGACATTATCAAGCTGGTGTGCGACATTGATCCCGGCGCCGTGATCAACGTGTTCCACACGCTCAACTTTGTGGGCGGCTGGTGGGGAGGTCATGTCGACGAGCCCATGCCCACGGCCGTTCCCGATCCCGACAAGCCCGCACGCATGGCCAGCAGGCAGGCGCGCCTCAGCGAGCAGGACAGCCTGCAGCAGGACGACGGCAAGTAGGGTTTTGGCATTTTACCGGCCCGGCGCAACCCTTCCGTATGAGCCCCTCGAAAGCCCCGTTGCTTTCGAGGGACTTTCGTTTGCCCAGATAAAACCTGCCAAAATGAAGCTGTCGCTTTTTGGTAGGGAGGGTGTATCGTTTTATCAATATGAGGTAACATGAAACTAGACGTTATATACGTATTAGTTATTTCAATATTTCGATAAGAGTGATTAGATATGCCTACGCCCAAAAATGCACCGCTTTACCAGCAGATTTATGACGAAATCAAGGACGCGATCGAGAAAGGTGTTTATGCACCCAAGGAGCGTATTCCGTCCGAGCTTGAGCTAGCCGAGCAGTACGACGTGAGCCGAATTACGGTGCGTCGCGCCGTCGAGGAGTTGTGCTCCGATGGCTACCTGGTTAAGCAGCAGGGCCGTGGCACCTTTGTCTCCACGCCGCACATCAACCGCCAGTTCCACGCTTCGACGCTGCAGACGTTTACCGCGCTGTGTGCCGATAATGACATGAAGGCGGGCGCGCATGTGGTCGATCGCCAGATTGTGCCGGCACGTCAAAACGAGATGGAGTTCTTTGGTCTGCAGAAGGATGCGCTGCTACTGCATATCAAGCGCGTGCGTACGGCCGACGGCGAGCCCATTTTTGAGGAGAACATCTTTGTGCCGTTTGACGCCTACCGTGAGCTGTTGACGGCCGATCTTGAGGACAAGTCGATTTTTGCCGAGGTCGAGCGTGTTGGCGGAACGCCGATTGTCTCGGTTGGCTACCGCACGGTCGAGGCCGTTCGTGCCAATACCGAGCAGGCGGCCGAGTTGGGCATTGCTCCGCACGATCCACTGCTCAACCTGCGTGCCGGCTTTATCGGCCCCAATGGCGAGCCGGTCCTGATGGGTAAGCAGTACTACGTGGGATCGCGCTACGTTATGGTCATGTAAGTTACGCGGTTTTACCAAACCGCGTAACGGCTCGACGCTGCAAACGCCCCTAAGCGGCAATCTGACGTTCAATCGTCGGTCGCGTACCAAAGTACGCTTCCCTCCTCTTTCACGTCACCTTGCTCGCTTAGGGGCGTTTTCGCTGACTTATGCTCAACCAGCGACGTTTCCGTGCTTGTCAAGATAGTCATTGGGGACGTTCTTAAACGGCCAGTCATTCAAGAACGTCCCCAACGACTATCCGCAGAATGAGCGTGGCTGAGAGCCGGGCGACGCCGGTCCGCGTGGCGGCGTATAATCGGCGGCAGATGATTCTGACGTTAGGAAACCATGACCGATAGCATGCAGCAGATGGCGCTCGACACGCTCGGCGCCTATTTTGGCTACACCTCGTTTCGCCCGGGACAGGATCGCATGGTGGATGCGATCCTTGCCGGCCGCGATGCGCTCGGCGTTATGCCCACAGGCGCCGGCAAGTCCATTTGCTACCAGGTGCCTGCGCTCATGCTGCCCGGCATCACCTTTGTGGTGAGCCCGTTGCTGTCGCTTATGGAGGACCAGACCCGCGCGCTGCTCGCGGCGGGTGCGCGTCCCAGTTATCTCAACTCCAGCCTTACCCCGGCCCAGCAAAACACCGTGCTCAAGCGGGCGCGCGAGGGCCGCTACCAGCTTATGTATGTGGCGCCCGAGCGCCTGCTCGAGCCGCGCTTTCTGGCCTTTGCGCAGGAAGCTGCGGCCGAAGGCGGCATCGGCGTGCCTCTCGTGGCCATTGACGAGGCCCACTGCGTGAGCCAGTGGGGCCAGGATTTCCGTCCCGCTTACCTGCAGATTCGCGAGTTCATCGATTCCCTGCCGCGGCGCCCGATCGTGGCGTTTACCGCCACGGCGACCGAGCGCGTGCGCGCCGATATCCAGCAAATGCTCGGCCTGCAAAACCCGGCGACCGTGGTGACGGGTTTTGATCGCAAGAACCTCTACTTTGGTTGCGAGGAGATGGGCGACAAGGCCAAGGCCGCCTGGGTGCGCGACTACGTGATCGCGCATTCGGGCGAGAGCGGCATCGTGTATTGCTCGACCCGCAAGACGGTCGACGCTCTGGCCGCGGAGCTTGCCGAGGTACTGGGCCCCAGCGACATTCGCGTGGGCCGCTACCATGCCGGCATGGGCAACGACGCCCGTCGCCAGAGCCAGCGTGCCTTTATCGACGACGACATTCAGGTGATGGTTGCCACCAACGCCTTTGGCATGGGCATCGACAAGCCTAACGTGCGCTACGTGATCCATAACAACGTGCCCGAGAGC
>USTC01000021.1 GCA_900557505.1 uncultured Collinsella sp. | reverse complement strand
GAGCGCCGCGTGTACTTCGTGACCGAGACCAAGGGCGGCAAGAACGGCGAGCCCGCCCTGCGCGACGCGGAGAAGATCAAGATCGGCTGCGCCAAGAAGCACTTCGAGGCGCTGGACCTCGGAAACGACTTCCATTACAACGTGCGCACGACCTACCAATACGAGGCGGTGAAGGCTTAGGATGTCGAAGCTGCCCGGAAAGATGACGCGAAAGCAGCACTGGGTGCCGCGGTTCTACCTGCGCCATTTCGCGGATTCCTCCGGGCAGCTTCATGCCTACAGCAGACAGAAGGGCTCCTTCTTCCGCACGAATTGCGAGAACCTTTGCAGCATGCGCGATCTTTATGAGGTCGAGCATGCCGATGCGACAGGCGATGCGACAGACAGATTCTATGCGCAGAACCTCATCGAGGTTAAGCTATCTGAGCTCGAGAGCCGCATCGCGCCGCTTTACGATCGCTTTTTGGAACGCCAGAAAGAAGACCAGTGCGAAGACGAAGGGTATTCTGATGGGAAAGCCGCCGTTTGCGAGCTGGCAGCAAATATCATCGTCCGGCACCCTATCAGTATGCGCGTCGACAAGAAATGGTCACGCGAGACTGCCGAAGAGCTGCTCAGAAACGTTCATCTGACACCCTATGAGCTCGGCTTGCTCGATTGGTCGGATTGGCGCGGGGATTCCCAAGCGGTGGTCGAGCTTGCCGCCGCCGCAACCATGCTCTTCTCCAACGATGATATTGTGCCAGTTAACCGTATTCGAAAGGCTTTTTTTGAGAAGAGCTTCTCCATCCTTAGGGCACCCGTCGGCTCAGGGTTCGTTACGACGTCGATGCCTATGTTCATCATCGGGCCCGAGGACGACTCGTACGATTTTCATCTCGCGTATATGCCGTTGAGCAGTGAGTATGCTGCGGTCTTTTCAGATGACCCTCTATTTCCGCCGTTTGCGAGACTCGGTTTTTCGGGCGTCGAGTTCATGAACCGACTTCTTCTGCTTAACTGCGAGCATTGGGATGTCGCCATATCGAGGGGAAGCGGCCCGCTCGAGCACGCGGTACGCGATTGAAGTCAAGCGAACAGTGCCGAATTCATGCACGAGATGTTCACGCGCGACGGCAGGGAGCTATCCCTCGACACAGTGATCTACGACCGCTCGAAGAAGAAGGGGCAGACGATGATCGATACCATCGACCGTGGCTGCCTCGAGGGCGGCTGCCTTGATGACGAGGACCTGCGCATCATCTTCGAGCACCTTCTGGGGAGAAGACGGCAAGGACCGGGAACATTAAAGGGTCAAGCAGCGTATTGATAAAATTGACCCCGCCAGCAATAACCGCAAAGGATAGATAGGGCTTTAAGGATGGATGCAGGAAAAGCAACGATAAGCGGCGTGTTCAACGGATCGCGCCTGCTCGAAATACCTTTTTACCAAAGGGCGTACGTCTGGGGAGAAGAGCAATGGGAGCGTTTCCTCGGCGACATGGAGTTCGTCACGGCCTCGAAGCGGCCCTATTTCCTGGGCTCCATCATCCTGAAGCAGGCCTCCTCCGGCAACACCTGGTCCGAGGTCTCCGAGGTTCGCACCGTCATCGACGGCCAGCAGCGACTCACGACCATGGTCATCTTCTTCAAGGCACTCTGTGCAAAAAACGGCACCAACAATTTGTTTGAGCGAGATTTCGTCCTGGAGACCGGCGATGTCGCCTTGCGGCACGGCAAGTACGACCGGCAGGATTTCGAAAAGGTCGTCAGCGCCACGGGCTGCGAACCCCTCGAGGGCTCCTCGGCCATCGTCCTTGCCTACAACTACTTCCTCAAGAATATCGACCCGGAGAAGGTCGACAGGAACACGATCAAGTCGAACGTCCAGTTCGTCTGCATCGATCTTACCGAGGGCGAGGACGAGCAGCAGATATTCGACACCATCAACTCGCTCGGGGTGCGCCTGACGACGGCGGAGCTCCTTAAGAACTACTTCTTCAACCGCGAGAACGAGCAGGCGTTCAAGGAGTGCTGGGAAGACGTCTTCGAGCCCACGGCTGAGAAGAGGGAGTATTGGGAGCAGGAGATCGTTACCGGGCGCATCAAGCGCACGCTCGTCGACCTCTTCTTCGACGCGTTCCTCCAGATCCTGGTTCAGGACAAGAGGCGTGGCGTCACGACCGAGGACAAGCTCTTCTATTCGCGTACTTCGAACCTCTTCCAGTCCTACAAGGACTTCATCGGCAGGTACTGCAACGGAGACAAGGACGAGATCCTCAGCAGCATGAAGGCGTATGCCAAGGTGTTCGAGTCCACGTTTGACCCAAGCTGCTGCGACGCGGACATCCCCTCCGCCCCCGGCATCGAGCGCCTGAACGTGCTCATATTCGGCCTCAAGAACTCGACGCTCATCCCGTACGTGCTCTACGTTCGCAAGAACGCGGAGTCTTCGGGCGAGGAATCCGAGGTCTTCGCCCTGCTTGAGACCTACATCGTCCGCCGAACGCTGGTTCAGGCGACCACGAAGAACTACAACAGGCTGTTCACCTCGCTGATCCTGAACGGGGTGAAGGACGCGGAGGCGCTGAGGAAGGCTCTCGAAGCCAATGACGAGGCGACGACGTACATGCCCGGCGACGCCGAGGTTCGAGCGGCATTCGAGGAATCGTGTCTGTACAACCTCCAGTCCAAGGGCGTCCTCTATCTGCTGGAAAGCGCCATTCGCCCAGGCATGAGCAGCACGGCCCTGCTCGGGTTCAACCAGTACACCCTCGAGCACATGATGCCCAAGAAGTGGCGAAACAAATGGGGAGCCCTCGACGATGAGGCTGCCACGCGAAGGGACCGGAAGCTCCTCACGCTCGGCAACCTCGCCATCATCACGCATTCGCTCAACGCCTCCATCCGCGATGCCGATTGGCCCACCAAGAAGCAGGGAAAGGGATACAAGGACGGCCTTGCCCTCTGCGCCGCCGGCCTTGCGACCATGGCCGGCGCCCTAGAGAAGGAGTCTTGGAACGAGGGCGATATCGCCGATCGCGCCGAATGGCTTGCGGACAAGGCGTTGGAGGTCTGGCGCTAGGCCCTACCTGCGTCCCATCTCGAAGATGCTTGCGGTGTCGGAACCCGCATCGATGACGGATGGAACCGGCTCTTCCAAAAACGTAGTTCGTGGCGATGTCTCTTCCGTCGGCGCGTCAAGAGGCTCGCCGAGCGCTAGGAAGAACCTCATCACGTGCTCAATTCTCTGTTGCAGGGACTCGCTCAGCTCGCCGTAGGAGGCCGCCAGTTTCACCTCTTTGGCCAACTCCACCATCGAGTCTTTCAGCGCCTTCTGCATGCTCACGGAGGGCCTCACTTCAACCTCTGTATCGGTTAGCCTAGCGATGATGTAGTCCTGCCTGAGCATGCCGCTCCAGGCAGCCATCTCGCATATGAGCTTGCGCTCTTCGGGCGTGCAGCGAAACGCCATCGTCTTGCTGCGCTTGCGGGCGCTGTTCTCGCACGGCATCCTTCTTACCCCCTCGCCCCGTCGAGCGCGGCGGCCATCTCGTCCTGCTTCGTGGGGAACAGGTGCGCGTAGCGGTAGGTGATGTCCACCGCCTCGTGGCCCATACGCTCGGCGATGGCCAGCGCGGAGAAGCCCATCTCGATCAGCAGGCTCACATGGCTGTGGCGTATGTCGTGTACGCGGATGCGCTTCACTCCAGACGCCTTGCACCCGCGCTCCATCTCGTGGGCCAGGAAGTGCTTGGTCACGGCGAACAGGCGCTCGTCGGGCGCAACGTCGTCGCGCAGCTCGATGAAGTCCGCCATCTCGTCGCGCAGGAAGGCGGGCATGACGATCGTGCGCACCGACTTGGGCGTCTTGGGGTCGGTCACGGTGTCCACGCCGTGGAGGCTCTGGTACGACTTGTTGATGCGAAGCCGGGAGCTCTCCAGCATGAAGTCGGACGGCGTGAGCGCCAGGAGCTCGCCGCAGCGTATGCCCGTCCAGTACAGCAGCTCGAAGGCGTGGAACGACAGCGGCTTGTCCATGACGGCCTCGCTGAACCTCAGGTACTCGTCCTTGGTCCAGAACTGCATCTCGCCGCCCTTCTTCGAGCCAATCTTGTCGACCCTGCGCACCGGGTTGTCGGTGAGGCCGTAGTAGCGCTCGGCATGGTTGAAGATGGCGTTGAGCTGGTTGTTCACCGTGCGAAGGTACGTCGGCGCCCAGGGCTTCCCGTCGGCGTCCCGGTGCTCGGTGAGCTCGTTTTGCCACCTGATGACGTCGATCGGCCTCACGTCGCACATGCGCATGTCTCCGAAGAACGGCACGAGCTTGTCGTTGATGATGTACTCCTTGGTGATCCACGTGTGCTCGCGTATGCGCGGCCTCACCTCTGAGGCGTACACCTCGACGAACTCGGAGAACGTCATGTCCATGGCCCCGCCGTTAAGGCTCTTAAACTGGCTCTCCCACACGGCGGCCTCCACCTCGGAGGAGAAGCCGCGCTTCGTCTTGTGGCGCTTCGAGCCGCGGGCGTCGCGGTAGTAGCACTGCACGTAGAACGTGCCGTTGTTGTCGTCCTTGTACACGGGCATGTCAGTCCACCTCCGGGAAGTACAAGGCGTCGAAGACGTCGCTCCGGACGCGCCCGCGGATCACCACGCGCCCGCGCGCCTCCTGCTCGGCGTTTATCTTCCTGATCACCTCGTAGGCGCTGCCCTTCTTGATCCTCAGCAGCTCCGCGACCTCGTCGGCGTCCAGCATGTGCGGCCTCGGCGTCTTCGCCACCTTCTCGTCCATGGTTCCTCCTATCAACAGCGTACGCATACGTACGGTTTACAGATTCAGAGTAAACGTACATATCTGTACTGTCAATAGAATTGCGTACATTTGCGTACGCTGATAAGATGTGCGGGTACGTAATTCCAGGAGGAGGGCGCATGTCCGTAGGCGAGAACATAAGGCGGTACCGCAAGTTGCGCGGCATGACGCAGGCGCAGCTCGCCGAGGCGGTCGGCCTGACCGAAGGGGCCGTGCGCCACTACGAGAGCGGCATCCGCGCCGTGAAGCCCGAGCTGCTCGAATCCATCGCCGCAGCGCTCGGCGTGTCCGTCAACGCCCTCAAGGATTACGGCGTCGAGACCGCAGGCGACCTCATGTCGCTGCTCGTGCGGCTCGAGGACTGCTTCGGCATCGTGCCCGCAGCCGACGGCTCGGGGCTCTCCCTGAACCCCAAGGCTCCGCACGCACCCAAAGCCGCGATGGCCATCAAGCTGTGGGCAGAGAAGCGCGCGCAGCTCGAGAACGGCGAGATCGACGCCGACGAATACGAGGACTGGAAAGCCTCGCTGTAGCGGCTCTCCGCATTTCGCGATCAACGCAACCGAATCAGGACGGTGGACCAGGCGGCGAGCGCCGCTCGGGCCTGCGTAAGCTGAGTTTTTACTCCCCATTGCATGCCAAGGCATTTCCGGCGCACCTGGGGAGTAAATGACGCGGTGGCTTACACGGCGGCACGCGGCAGTACGCCGCGGCATTTCCCCTGGTTACTCCCGTTTTCATTGAGGCGGCGAGATTCTTTACTCCCCATTAACCACCTGGGAAAACGCTGTGAGAAGACCGCCGAAAAGCCTATTGAGTTCGATTTGAGTTTCACAGGCCCCGAAACGGCCCCGTTTGGCTCTCGGAGACAAAAATCGCGCGTCTACTCACTTGGGATGAATCCTTACTCCCGTTCCTCCGAATGCCGCACCGTGCCTTGCCGTCTTGAAACACGGGGGAGTAAATTGCGAAATCGCAGGTGAGAGGGAGTAAAACGACAAAGAAAAAGCCTCCGTCCCAACGCGGGAACGGAGGCTCGGTTATCGTATTTACTCACCAACATCGCTGGCGGCTTTGCCATGACTCTCGTACGAAACGAAACTCAGCGGCACAGTGCGGCACTCAAAAATGCAGGTCAGAACCCTATCAGCCTACTCCCACTCGATGGTCGCGGGCGGCTTGGACGTGATGTCGTAGCACACACGGTTGGCACCGGGGACCTCAGCCACGATGCGGCCGGAGATGCGGGCCAGCACGTCGTAGGGCAGTTTGGCCCAGTCAGCGGTCATGGCGTCGGAGCTCTCGACAGCGCGCAGGATGATCGGGCGCTGATAGGTGCGCTCGTCACCCATAACGCCGACGGACTTGATGTCGGGCAGGACGGCGAAATACTGCCAGCAGCTGTGCTCGGAGTTGCGCTCGCCGGTCTGCTCAAACAGACGTTGGTTGTAGGCATCGAGCTCCTCGCGCACGATGGCGTCGGCGTTCTTGAGGATCTCGAGCTTCTCCTTGTCGACCGCGCCGATTATGCGGATGGCAAGACCCGGGCCCGGGAAGGGCTGACGGAACACGATGTGACCCGGCAGGCCGAGCGCCAGACCAAGCGCGCGGACCTCGTCCTTAAAGAAGTGATCGAGCGGCTCGATGAGGTCGAAGTGCACGCCCGCGGGGAACGGGATCAGGTTGTGGTGGCTCTTGATGGTGGCCGTCTTGCCGCCCGTCTTGCGAGCGCCGGACTCGATGATGTCGGGGTAGATGGTGCCCTGAGCCAGGTACTTGACCGGCTTGCCGTCGGTCTCGAGCTGCTGGGCCACGGCGAAGAACTCTTTCCAGAACTGCGTACCGATAATACGGCGCTTCTCCTCGGGCTCGGTGACGCCAGCCAGGAGCTCGGCGTAACGGTCCTCGGCATGGACATGGATAAAGTCGACGTCGAACTGCTTGGTGAAGACTTCCTCAACCTGCTCGGGCTCGCCCTTGCGCAGCAGGCCGTGGTTGATGAACACGCAGGTCATCTGCTTGCCCACGGCGCGAGCGCCCAGAGCGGCCACGACGGAGGAGTCGACGCCGCCGGACAGGGCCAGGATCACGCGGTCGTCGCCGACCTTCTCGCGGAACTCGGCCGTCATGGTCTCGGCTAGGTTATCCATGCTCCAGTTAGGCTCAAGGCCGCAGATCTCAAACAGGAAGTTGCTCAGCAGCTGCTGACCATACTCGGAGTGCTTGACCTCGGGGTGGAACTGGGTGGTGAAGATCTTGCGCTCGGCACACTCCATGGCGGCAACCGGGCACACGTCGGTGCTGGCGGTAACGGTAAAGCCCTCGGGCACCTCGGAGACGGCGTCGCGGTGGCTCATCCACACGGTCTGCTCCATGGGCGTGGAGTTAAAGAGCTTGGCGCCCGCCGTACGCGTGATGGTAGCGCGGCCATACTCGCCCACCTCGGAGTGGCCGACCTTGCCGCCGAGCGTCACGGCCGTGATCTGATGGCCGTAGCAAAAGCCCAGGACGGGAAGGCCCAGGTCAAAGATGGCGGGGTCGATGGACGGAGCGTCCTCGGCATACACGGAGGCCGGGCCGCCGGAAAGGATGAGCGCAGAGGCATTCATCTCGCGAATCTCATCGGCCGAGATGTCACAGGGGACGATCTCGGAATACACGTTGAGGTCGCGGACGCGACGGGCAATGAGCTGACCGTACTGCGCACCAAAGTCGAGTACGAGGACCTTTGCGGAAGCCTTTTGATCCATGGTTCCCCCTCTTGTTGGCGGGGAGCCGGTGCCCACCCGCGTGAATGAACGAAAATAACTATCATAGTTTACACGTTATATGGGGCTCCTCGTCCCTCGCAGCCATCAGCGCACGGCAAACGCACGACCTGGGTCCCTATTTGACGGCTATTGAAGTGTTACCAAACGTTACAGATGATGTAATACGTTTGAACATTGGACGCCCTGTGCCACAATACTGCCGAACGACTCTGCTCTTATAGTGGTAAATACGATAGGAATACCAGCATGAAGCGCATCCTTCTCATCGCCACGGGCGGCACCATCGCATCGACCGAGGACGGCAACGGCCTCTCCCCCGCCCTGACCGGTGAGGAGCTCGCCCAAAGCGTTCCCGAGATCTCGGGTCTTTGCGAGCTCGACGTCGTGCAGCCCATGAACATCGACAGCACCAACATGCGCCCCAGTGACTGGATGCGCATCCGCAACGTCATCGTCGAGGGCTACGCCGACCACGACGGCTTCGTGGTCCTGCATGGCACTGACACCATGAGCTATACCGCCGCGGCACTTTCTTATCTGATTCAGGACAGCCCTAAGCCCATCGTGCTCACCGGCTCGCAAAAGCCCATGGGCAACCCCTTTACCGACGCCAAGCTTAACCTGTACCAGAGCCTGCTCTATGCGCTCGACGAACACTCGCACGACGTGTCGATCGTGTTTGGCGGTGTGGCGATTGCCGGCACGCGTGCCCGCAAGCAGCGCACCATGAGCTTCAACGCGTTCATCAGCGTCAACTATCCGCCTATCGCCTATATCCGCAACGACCGCATTGTGCGCAATGGGCTTCACGGCGTTCATAAGGACGAGAACCTGGTGCGTTTCTACGACAGCATCGACCCGCGCGTGTTTGTGCTTAAGCTCACGCCGGGCGTGAACCCCGGCATCCTCGATGCCCTTGCCGATAGCTATGATGCCGTGATCCTGGAGACCTTTGGCATTGGCGGCATCCCCGAGTTTGGCGAGTCGGGCGAGTCGTTCCAAGAGGCGATTTTCCGTTGGGTCGATTCGGGTCGCACCGTCGTTATGACCACGCAGGTCCCCGAAGAGGGCCTTGACCTGGGTGTTTATGAGGTTGGTCGTGCTTACGCCGATCACCCGGGCATTTTGCGCGGCGACGACATGACCACCGAGACGCTCGTGGCAAAAACCATGTGGGCACTCGGTCAGTCGCGCGACGCCACCGAAATCCAGCGCCTGTTCTACAGCCAAGTCAACCACGACCGCATCCCGATGGCGTAACCATCGATCGGCGGGCATCTTCTATCCAATTCCCTCGAGAAGTTCCGACACCGTCATGCCGAGCGCGGGTGCAATCTTAAAGAGAACCTTGAGCGTGATATTCGCCGTTCCGCCCTCGATCTGATCGAGGTAGGGGCGGCTGATTCCTGCCGCCACGCAAAAATCGACCTTGGAGATACCAAGGCCTTCACGCTTTTGCTCGACTCGCTCGCCAAGAATCTGTTTCGCACGTTCATCCATGCAAACGAGTTTGAAATGGTGCAAAACAAGAACGTAAACTATAGTTTACGTTTTGCCGAATACACAGGAGTTTTCTATGCCGGATTCTTCGGTCTGGCCGCGCGGGACCGCACATCTTGCCAACGGCATGCCGCCCAAGCTCGTTATCGTTGAAGCCGATTATCTTTCGCCCGACGAGCGCACAGCATTTGCGTTGCTAGCGAGTCGTGTCGCCGCCGTCCTGACTTCCACCCCGTCACAAGGCGAACTCGCCACTCTGTGCCAAGCACACGGCTGCTCGCTCGACCAGGCTACCGTTATCGCCACTACTACGCGGGGGCTCCCCCTACTCCTAGACGCCAACATCGCCCTGACCCTCCGCGGCGCCGGATACGAAAACGAGGCCGCCGCCGATGTGGTCTTTAAACCACGATCGAGCGGCGGCCTCGCAGCAGCCATCGAATATGCTTGTAGGCTCGTTGCCTAAAGGGGAAAGTTAAAAACCCAGGCCAAAGCCCGTGCCGGTAATCGCCGAATACATAAAGTAGACGTTGATCACGTTAAGGAACACGCCCGTGATGCAACCGTTGCGCAGGTAGCGCTCGCACACGATGCGCGCC
>USTC01000020.1 GCA_900557505.1 uncultured Collinsella sp. | reverse complement strand
GGCGCGACCAGAAGGTCAGCGCCCTTTCGTTTCACGTCACCTTGTCTCAAATGCGACCCGCTCGCTGTCCGTTCTCTACTTGCGGCGTTGCCATGCTCCGGATGCGGTATGCTCAACCTGCGGCGCCTTAGAGGTAGCCATTGGGGACGTTCTTAAATGACTAGGTTGGGCACATTGCTTTGAGATGTTATTCAATCGTCTTTGATAGCCTTTAAGCTGTCTACCTGCTGAAAGTAATCAATGGCATGCATCTGCAATTGAAAATATTGCTCGAAAAATCGTCCAAGAAGTCGCGGGGCGATTTTTGACGCGTCGCGCGTCAAGCGATGTGACAAGTTTTTGGTTAGATATTGGTCAGTTTTGGGGCAACCTTGCCAAAAGCTTGACGGATGCAGATTTAGACGTCGACGAATGAACATTTCAGGCAGGTTCCAAGCAAAATTCTGGGCTGATTCTCGATAATCGCCTTCAATCGCCCCTTGCCATGCGCTGGCCTCGCGTACAATCTGCTCCGACATTCGCGCGCCGTCCGGCGCTTAAGAGGGGAGGACCCCATGGCAAACGAGATCTGGACCATCAAGCGTTGTCTCGAGTGGACCAAGGAGTACCTGGCCGAGCGCGGCGAGGAGCACCCCCGTCTTTCTGCCGAGTGGCTGCTGTGCGCCGCCACGGGCCTGGCGCGCATTGACCTATATATGCGTATGGACGAGACGCTTAACGCGGCCCAGCTCGAGACCATGCATGCGGCCGTTGTCCGCCGCGCTAAGGGCGAGCCGCTGCAATACATCACGGGCAGCACGCAGTTTCGCATGATCGACGTCGCGTGCGCCCCCGGTGTGCTCATTCCGCGCCCCGAGACCGAGATGCTCGTCGAGGAAGTCCTCAATTATCTGGATGCCGAGGTGCTGAGCCCCGAGGCTGCTGCCCGTCAGCGTGTTGAGCTGCCTTGGAACGATGAGGTCGAGGAGGCACGCAAGGCCGAGGCCGCGCTGGCAGACGAACGGGCGACCGCCGAGCGCCGTGCCGCTAACCTGACGGCTGCCGATGAGGCGGCGCTAGGCGGCGACGTACTGGGCAGCCGTGCCTATGCCGAGGAACTGGCCGATCGCGAGGCCGAGGAAGCCGCCGCGCAGGCAGCAGAAGCCGAAGCCGCGGAAGCCGCCGAGTCCGAGCTCGACGAATACGGCATCGCCATCGAGGGTGCCGGCCAGGAGACGGCTTTAGCTCAGGATGCCGCTGCGCCTGCCCCAACCGAGCCCTGCACTGCCCGCGTTCTCGAGGTCGGCTGCGGCACGGGCTGCATTTCGCTCTCCCTTGCCTGGGAGCGCCGCGGCCACGTTACCTGCACCGCCACCGATATCGAGCCGCGCGCTATCGATCTGGCCACCAAAAACCGCGACGCCCTCGGCCTCACGGCAGATGAGGTTGCCTTTAGCCTCACCAACCTGGTGAGTTCCATTCCCCGCGAAGAGTGGGGCACCTTTGATGTGCTTGTCTCCAATCCGCCCTACATTCCGACCGACGTCATGCGCTCACTGCCGCACGAGGTCAAGGACTTCGAGCCCGACCTGGCGCTTGAGGGCGGCGCCGACGGCCTCGATATCTTCCGCCGCCTGCTCAATGCGGCGCCTTACATGCTGCGCGCCGGCGGCCTGTTTGCCTGCGAGCTCTACGAGGGTGCCCTTGACGCCGCCGCCGAGCTCTGCCGCCAGGCGGGTCTCTCGGACGTGCGCATCGTCCGCGACCTCACCGATCGCCCCCGCATCGTCCGAGCCATCGTCACCGAGCCCAAACAGCGCCAGTAATATTTATTAACTGGTTAGCAAAAATTATAAAGTAGTTTATAATTAGGACGGCTGAAAGAGGTCGGCCCATGCAACCTCCTACCTTTCGGGAAATCATTGCCCTACTCAAGCACGATGGATTCGTGAAGGTCGCGCAAGTCGGTAGTCATGCTAAGTATGTTTCTGGTGACCGTGTTGTCACCGTGAACGGCTCTGGTGGTGATCGACCAAAGAAGGGCACGTGGGCAAGTATTCGTCGCCAAGCTGGATGGTAGTTGGAGGCAAAATGAGGCAGCGATTTACCTATGACTGCGTTCTCATAAAAGAAGACGACGGTTACTGCGCCAGCTTCCCGCAGATTCCCGGCGCCTTTGCCGATGGTGATACGCGCGAAGAAGCGATTGCCCATGCCACCGAGGCGCTGATGGCGTTTTTGGCTGACGACCTCAACAACGGTTTGACTCCGGCGGGGTACGAACGCTCGGCCGAGGTCGTGGCCCTTTCAGTCGAAATCGACCACGAGGACGCTCGGGAAGCGGCGTGCCGAACATTTAAAGACGCAGCGCTGGACCTCAAAGTCTCCGCTCCGCGGATTACCGCTCTGGTCAAAGCCGGAAAGCTCGATGTTGAACTTGTCGACGGCCGTCGGATGATAACGATAGACAGCATCGAGCGCTACGCCGCCCAAAAACGCCACGCCGGCAGGCCAAAGAAGTTCGTCGCAGTCCAATAACCCCCTCACTTTCACCGACTACTAGAGCCGCTCACCAAACCAACATGCGCTCTGGGCAAATAGGCTGAATGTTTCGTGCGAGAATGCCCCTCAGTAAACAAACTTTCACCAGAGCGTAAGGGGCTGGCATACACATGCAGACGGTCTATCGGGTATACGAGGGAACGCGCGAGCCGCATCGGCTCGCCGTCGAGCGCACGGCCGAGGTGCTCGGCCGCGGCGGCCTGGCCTTGATCCCGACCGAGACCGTCTACGGTGTCGCCGTAGCAGTCAACGCCTTCTCGGACGCCGTACCCCAAGATACAAGCGAATTCCCATCGTGGCCGCGCGATCCGCAGGCTGTCGTCAATGGCGCCGCGGTCCCTGCGCTCGGTACCGGCTACCGCCGCATCTTTACCCTCAAGCAGCGCAAGCTCACCCAAACGGTCGCCTGGCTGGTTGATAATGCCGAAGCACTCGACCGCTATGGCGTGGATATCCCCGAAGAGGCTCGCGTACTCGCGCGACGATGCTGGCCGGGAGCCCTGACTATCGTGGTCAAGGCGGCCCCCTGCGTGCCGACCTTTATGCGCGCCGCCGACGACACGGTGGCACTTCGCGCTTCGGCCTCGCCCGTGGTGCAAGCGCTCATCCGCGCCTGCGGCAGCCCTCTTGCCTGCACCAGCGCCAACACGCATGGCGCGCCCGCGCCGGCAAGTTTTGTCACGGTGGAGGAGCGCATCCTGGAGGGGGTCGATGTTGCCGTCGACGCCGGCGAGACCCCGTGTCGCGACGCCTCGACCATCGTGTCGTTCCAGCACGGCGGGCTCCAGATCCTGCGCCAAGGCGCACTTCCCGCATCAGAGATCGAACGGGTCCTGTCCGACCCGATGCAATAGAAAGGTGTAAGCGATGTCGTTGAATCTGGGCAGCCTGGGCATGGAAGATGCCTCGTTTAACTTTGGCGGTTCCTACATCATGGCGCTCGACTGCGGCACCACCTCGGTACTTGCGACCATCGTCGACGAGTACGGCTGCATCGTCGCGCAGGCACGTCGTAGCGTCAAAACCAGCTTCCCGCGTCCCGGTTGGATAGAGCAAGACCCCATGGAGGTGCTTGCCAGCCAGATCGGCGTGATGATGGAGGTCCAGTTTAAGAGCGGCATCCATTCTGACCGCATCGCCGCCATCGGTATCTCCAACCAGCGCGAGACCACGGTGGTGTGGGACCGCATAAGCGGCCAACCCATCTATAACGCCATCGTGTGGCAATGCCGTCGCACCGCACCTCTGATCGACGAGCTGGTCGAGCGGGGCGCAGAAGAGCTGGTGCGCTCCCGTACGGGACTCACGCTCGATCCGTATTTCTCGGCTTCCAAGGTGCAGTGGATCCTCGACAACGTCGACGGTGCGCGTGAGAGCGCGGCGGCGGGCGACCTCATGTTCGGCACCATCGATACCTGGCTCATCTACAACCTCACCGGCAGTCAGGTCTTTGCCACCGACTACACCAATGCCAGCCGCACGGCGCTCTTTAATATCCATACGCTCGATTGGGACGACGACCTGCTGGCGCTCTTTGACGTTCCACGTTCCATGATGCCCGAGGTTCGTTGGAGCTCGGGCGACTACGGCCGCGTCGCGAGCGACATCATGACCAACATGCCGCCCATCATGGGCGTGGCGGGCGATCAGCAGGCGTCGCTGTTCGGCCACTGCTGCTTCCATCCCGGCCAGACCAAAAACACCTATGGCACGGGTTGCTTTATGCTCATGAACACCGGCGACGAGGTCGTCGAATCCAAGAACGGTCTGGTCTCCACGATCGGTATCGCCGCGGACGGCAAGATCAGCTATGCGCTCGAGGGTTCTATCTTTGCCGCCGGCTCAACCATGAACTGGCTGCGCAACAACATGGGCATCATCTCGAGTGTGAGCGAGTCCGCGCAACTCGCCGCTTCGATCAACGACAACGAGGGCTGCTACTTCGTCCCCGCCTTCGCTGGCCTGGGCGCTCCCTGGTGGGACCCGCGTGCCCGCGGTATCGTGTGCGGCCTGACCGGTGCCTCGAGTCGCGCGACCATTGTGCGTGCGGCCTGCGAGTCCATGGCCTACCAGAGTTATGACGTGCTGCGCGCCATGGAGCAGGACGTGGGACTTTCGATTGAGCGCCTGTCCGTCGATGGCGGCGCCTCACGCAACGAGTTCATCATGCAATTCCAGGCCGACCTGCTGGATATCCCCGTGCTGCAATGCGAGACGGTGGAGACCACGGCAATCGGTGCCGCGTACTTGGCGGGTCTTGCCGTCGGCTATTGGGAAGACCTTGAAGAGCTGGAGCAAAATGCCCAGATCGTTAGGACCTTCCTTCCCCATATGTCCGCCGAGCGTCGCGAGCAAAACCTTGCGGGCTGGCGTGATGCAGTCAAGCGCTCGCTCAGTACCGCACAGTAGGGCTGCGATGGGCTGCTCGATACAACAAACCGCTAAACTTATGCATGGCGTGCGGCGGCAACGTTGCTGCGCGCCTTGTCAGCAAGGCCGTTTTGCGGCCGCAACGAAAGGGGCAATCAACCCATGGCCGTCACCTACGATGCGTCCCGTGTGACGCTTGTCGATCATCCGCTCGTCCAGCACAAGCTGTCGATCCTGCGCGACAAAAACACCGGCACCAACCAGTTCCGCCAGCTCGTGCGCGAACTCGCGCTTTTTGACGGCTACGAGGCCATGCGCGACCTGCCTATGGAAGACGTCGAGGTCGAGACCCCCATCACTACCGCCACGTTCAAACAGCTCGCCGGCAAGAAACTCGCCATCGTGCCCATCCTGCGTGCGGGCCTTGGCATGGTCGACGGCATTCTCGACCTGGTGCCCTCCGCTCGCGTAGGCCACATCGGTATGGAACGCGACGAGGTTACCCACGAGCCGCATGAGTATTACTGCAAGATGCCCAAGGATATCGATCAGCGCATCTGCCTGGTTGTCGACCCCATGCTCGCCACGGGCGGTTCGGCCGAGATGGCCATCAGCTACCTGCGCGAGCGCGGTGTCAAGGATATCCGCATGCTGTGTATCGTCGCCGCGCCCGAGGGCCTCAAGTCGCTGACCGAAAAGGACCCCGACGTACATATTTATACCTGCGCCATCGATGACCATCTCAACGAGGCCGCCTACATCGTTCCCGGCCTGGGCGACGCCGGAGACCGCATCTACGGTACGCTCTAGTCGTTGGGCCTTGTCGGCTACGGTCACAAATAAGAAGAAATGGTGCGCGCGGGCGAGCAAAAGTCGTCCACGCGCACTTCTGTTAACGGACGATTTGCGCTGAGGGGTTCGAAAAAACGTATTACCGTACCTGCGGCATAAAGAAGGCCTTAAGAAAACGTACAGGTGCGTATTAACCGTTTGTTTTACGGTTGTACTTTAGCGATTGGCTCGTACAATAGTCACCAATGTTTGGCGGGAACTGTTCTGTGAAGCGTTAAAAAGGGAAAGTGAGGACGCCAGTGTTTCAGATAGCCGATCTGCTCGCTATCGTTGCAGGTGCCATCGCGGGCGCGGTCGCCTTCCTTCCCTTTGTCTTTACGCTTAAGCCGGTTCTTGACGATAAACAGAATGCGGACATGCTCAAGGGTATGGTGAGTCTGGCGGTCTCGGCAATCGCCCTGCTCGTCTTTACCTTGGTTGTGTTTGTGTTGTTCGGAGAGGCATTTCGCATGTTCCTCCTGGGCGAGGCGATCGGCTTCGTGGCCTTTATGGCCGCCTGCACGGTTCGTGTCGCCAAGGCGCTGCGAGATCCTCATGAGGTCGAAAGGTAAGTCGTGGAAATTTTTGAAAAGCTGCCTGATGAGATTAATCATCTGGTCAGCGAGTTCAGCTCCACCCCTGTCGTGGGCGATCTGAGCTGCGGCATCACGCAGTACTCGTTTTGGCTGATCGTCTCCACGATCGTGCTCCTGATCGTCCTGGCCGTGTTCAAGAAGAAGCAGACCCTGGTTCCCAAGGGCTTCTTCGTCAACGGTTTCGAGTACATCATCGAGTACGTCGAGAACGATATCGGCAAGGGCGTCGTGGGTGAGAACTGGAAGAAGCACTTCCCGTTCCTGTGCTCGCTTTTCCTGTTCATCCTGATCAATAACATGATCGGCCTGATCCCGGGAATGAAGCCCGGCACCGGCGCAATCGGCTCCACCGCCGCGCTCGCCATCTTCGCCTTCGTGTACTTCATCTACTACGGATGCAAGGCTCACGGCGTGATCGGCTACATCAAGAGCCTCGCTCCGCAGGGCGTGAGCTTCCCGATGAACGTGCTCGTGTGGGTCGTCGAGCTCTTCTCGACCTTCCTGCGCCTCATCACGCTCGCCGTCCGTCTGTTCTGCAACATGTTCGCAGGACACGTGGTCATGGGCTCGTTCGCCATCATGGCGAGCATGTTCATGCAGCCGCTGCTTCAGCAGGTTTCCGCGGCGCACGCCGTCGGCGCCCTGCCTTCGCTGGCCTGGCTTGCCATCCTCATCCTGATCTATGCGATCGAGCTTGTGGTCGGCGCCATCCAGGCTTACGTCTTCACGGTCCTTACCGCCGTGTATGTCTCCGAGGCAGAGGAGGTCGCGGAGGAGGAGTAGTCTTCCGTTCGCGCCTTAAAGGTAAGGCAATTCGTTAAACCGCCGGTGCCCGTACCCATGGAGCCCGGCAGTTATAAAAGGTTATCCTGCGTGAAATAAGACACGCACGACAAAGGAGGAATCGTGGGAGTTATCGGTTACGGTCTCGGTGTTATCGGCGCTGGTCTTGCTATCGGCCTGTCTGCTCTGGGTGCTACGGGTGCTATGGCCCGTCAGCCTGAGGTCCAGGGCCGCGTGTTCACCGTCTTCATCATGGGCTCCGCCTTCGGCGAGGCTCTGGCTCTGATCGGCTTCGTTGTCGCGCTGATCGTTAAATAGCACGGAGCGTCAAGTATGAATCTTTCATCCCAGAAGAGCGCGATCGCACTCTCCGCGTCCGCGGCCGCGCTGCTCATGCCGGTTTCCGCGTTCGCTGAGGACGGCGCTGCCGGTGCGGACATCCTCATCCCTAAGATGGCGGAGTTCATCCCGGCGCTTATCGCCTTCCTGATTATCTGGATCGTGCTGGCCAAGGTCGCCCTGCCGGGCATCATGAAAACCATGGAGGAGCGCGGCAAGAAGATCGAGGAGAGCCTCGACGAGGCCGAGAAGACCAAGCAGGAGGCTATCGCCAAGCGCGCTGAGTCCGACTCGATCGTCACCGACGCCCGTCGTCAGGCTGCCGACATCGTTCTCGAGTCCCGTAAGGACGCCGAGTCCGAGCGCGCCCGTATCATCGAGGCTGCTCACAAGGAGGCCGAGGAGATCATCGCCAAGGCCCATACGACCGTCGAGGACGAGCGCAAGTCCATTTACGCCGGTGCCGCGAGCTCCATCGCCGACCTGTCCGTTGCCGTCGCCACCAAGATCGTGGGCGAGGCACTCGAGGACGATGCCGAGCAGAAGAAGCTCATCGAGCGCTACATCCAGGAAGCAGGTAGCCTGAATGCCGACTAGCCGCTATCAGGACAAGGTGCTCGAGACCTACGCGCGCTCCCTTCTGGAAGCCGCTAAGGCCGAGAACCATGTGTTCGAGGACCTCGAGATGATCGAGCGCTTGGCTTCTGCCAGCCCCGAGATCATCGCCGTGCTCGACACCATGTCCAAGCGCGACCAGCTCGACCTTCTTCCCAAGGTGGCAGCTGCCTTTAAGTATGTTGCCGAGGAAGACGAGGATGTAGTGGGCGTGACCGTCACCACGGCGATCCCGCTCGACGACGAGCTGCGTCAAACCATCACTAAGAAATGCGAGCAGGACTTCGGCCGCAAGGTATTCCTTATCGAGCAGGTCGACCCGTCTATCGTGGGCGGCCTGGTGCTCGAGGCCCGCGGTGAGCGTCGTGACATTTCCGTCAAGACGCAGCTGCGCATCGCGCAGGAGACCCTCGCAAACTCTGCTAATTCGTACGGAGGTGAAGCCTAATGTCCGAAACCCTCAATGCCCAGGATATCGCCAAGAAACTGCAGGAGCAGCTCACGAGCCTCTCCGCGACGGTCGATACGCATGAGGTTTCAACGGTCGACGAGGTAGGCGACGGCATCGCGCGCGTCTCCGGCCTCAAGAGCGCCATGGCAGGCGAGCTTCTGGAGTTCAAGAGCTCCGATACCGGTGAGACCGTCTTCGGCCTTGCCCAGAACCTTGACCGCGACGAGGTCGGCGCCGTTCTGTTTGGTGCCGTCGACTCCATCAAGGAAGGCGACGAGTGCCGCACCACTGGCCGCATTATGGATATCCCCGTGAGCCGCGCCATGCTCGGCCGCGTCGTCAATCCGCTCGGCCAGCCCATCGACGGTCTGGGCGACATCGTCGCCACGCACCGACGTCCCATCGAGTTCAAGGCCCCCGGCGTCATCGACCGTACCCCGGTGTGCGAGCCGGTTCAGACCGGCCTGTTGGCCATCGACTCCATGGTGCCTATCGGCCGTGGTCAGCGTGAGCTCATCATCGGCGACCGTAAGACCGGTAAGACCGCCATCGCCATCGACGCTATCCTCAACCAGCGCGGCAAGGGCATGGTCTGCATCTATGTCGCCATCGGCCAGAAGGCCTCCACGGTTGCCAACATCCGCGAGACCCTCGCTCAGCACGGCGCGCTCGACTACACCATCATCGTTTCGGCCACCGCTGCCGATTCCGCCCCTATGCAGTACATCGCGCCTATGGCCGGTGCCGCTATCGGCGAGTTCTTCATGTACAACGGCGAGGACGGCAAGCCCGCCAGCGAGACCAACCCCGGCGGCCACGTGCTCGTCATCTACGACGACCTGTCCAAGCAGGCTGTGGCCTACCGTCAGATGTCGCTGACGCTGCATCGTCCGCCCGGACGCGAGGCCTATCCTGGCGACATCTTCTACCTGCACTCTCGTCTGCTCGAGCGTGCCGTCAAGATGTCCAAGAAGAACGGCTACGGCTCCATGACGGCTCTGCCGATTATCGAGACCCAGGACGGTGACGTCTCGGCCTACATTCCGACCAACGTCATTTCCATTACCGATGGTCAGATCTACCTGCAGTCCGAGCTCTTCTTCCAGGGTCAGCGCCCGGCAGTCGACGTGGGTATCTCCGTGTCCCGCGTCGGTGGCGATGCGCAGACCAAGGCCATGAAGCAGGTCGCCGGCAACCTCCGTCTGGACCTCGCTTCCTATCAGGAGCTCGCTGGCTTTACGCAGTTCGGCTCCGACCTCGACGAGGCTACTCA
>USTC01000019.1 GCA_900557505.1 uncultured Collinsella sp. | reverse complement strand
AGGAAGTTGCGGCGGTGGCGGGGGTTTCGCCTACTACGGTATCTCGTGTGCTTAATAATCGTGGCTATATTAGCCAGGAGACCCGCGATAAGGTCCATGCCGCAATGAAGCGCATCAACTATACGCCCAACGATATCGCTCGTGCCATGCTCAACGGTCGCCTGAATCTTATCGGTATGATCGTCCCCTATGTCAGCAGTCCGTTTCATGCCCAAGTGGTTCAAGTCATTGAGCATACCCTGGCCGAAAATGGTTTTAAGATGCTGCTGTGCAATAGCGCCAATCGACCCGAGCTTGAGCGCTCTTATATCGACATGCTTCGACGCAATATGGTTGATGGCGTCATCGTCAACTCGCTTAATATCGGTGCCGAGGCGTATGCCGAGATGGGCTTGAGTCTGGTTGGTATCGACTGCGACCTTGGCGAAGCCTCTGTTCAGATTGCGAGCGACAGCTATAGCATCGGCGAACTTGCCACGCGTCGCCTGATCGATGACGGGTGTTCGCGCATCCTGTGCCTGCGCAGCAATAGCCGCATGCGCATGCCTGCCAATAAGCGTACCGATGCCTACCTCGATGTTGTTGAGCAGGCCGGTTTGCCCGCGCTTGTCCGTGAGGTCGAGTTCGTTAAGCCCGACGACGAAAAGAGCGCGGTCGTTGCGAGGATCCTCGATGAGAACCCCGATATTGACGGCATCTTTGCGGGAGACGACACGATGGCGGCTATCTGTCTTAACGTGATGAAGCAGCGCGGCTTGAGCGCTCCGGGCGATATTAAGGTCGTGGGCGCGGATGGTGCCCGCCGCACTATGACGTTTATGCCTGACTTAACAACCGTTCGCCAAGATATCGATCGCATCGGAGAGCTCGCGGCGCAATCCATCATCGCTCTTATTAACGGCGATAATCCCGAATCGAATATCAAGCTCCCCGTTGAACTCATTGAGGGCAAAACCGCGTAGTTCATCCCGTGCCAAAAGAATTCCTCAAACGCCTCTGATGACCGTTCGCCGGCATATGTCAACCGTTTGCCGACGAACGGAACTGCGAAAAGACGTATTGGTGTGAAAACGTTTGACATATGAAAACGATTGACATATCTTGCAGTTGTACCGAGTTAGTATCTCGTGGGAAAGGAAGTCTCGGATGCACAAGGTGTATTACCAACCTGAGGGAATTTGGGTAGGCGACATCATGCCGTACGGCGAGGACGGCACGTTCTATCTCTATCATCAGCGTGACACGCGTAACCCCGAACCTTTCGGAGAGCCGTTTGGCTGGGCACTCGCTACGACCAAGGATTTCGTCAACTACAAGGACTTTGGCGAGAGCCTTGAGCGTGGCGGCGACGAGGAAGTCGACCAGTACATTTATGCCGGCACGGTGTTTAAGGTGGGCGACAAGTACCATGCGCTCTACACTGGTTGCAATCGCGATAAGGTCCGCGCACGCTTGATGAAGCAGGTTCTTCTTCACGCAACGAGTGACGACGCCGTCAAGTGGGAGAAGAACATCGCCGAGACGCTGCTTCCGCCCCAGGAGGGTTACGATGACCGCAACTGGCGCGATCCCTTTGTGCTTTGGGATGAGGAGAACGAAGAGTACATGCTCATCCTCGGCACGCGTGTGGGCGAGGACAAGCGTCTGATGACCGGCCGCCTGGTCAAGTTCACCTCCAAGGATCTGACCAACTGGGAGTTCCAGGGCGACTGGTGGAACCCGGGCCTGTACACCATGTTTGAGATGCCTGATCTCTTTAAGATGGGCGACTGGTGGTACCTCGTCTTTTCCGAGTACAGCGACGGCAACAAGACCCGTTACCGCATGTCCAAGTCCATCAACGGTCCTTGGATTACCCCCGCTGACGACTCCTTCGACGGCCGCGCGTACTACGCCGCTCGCACCGCATTCGATGGCGAGCGTCGCGTTCTCTTTGGTTGGGTTCCTACGCGTGACGAGGGCGGCGACCCCAGCTCTTACCTATGGGGTGGCACCTTTATGCCTCTCGAGATCGTTCAGCGTGCTGACGGAACGCTCGGCACCAAGCTCCCCGACAGCATGCTTGGCGCCTTTGGCGAGGCTAAGGCAGTCGAGGCCTTTGAGCTTTCCTGCGAGTCGGGCAAGGTCGAGCAGGTGCTCGCCGCGGATGCCGGTTCCACCTATATGCTCGATGCCGACATCGAGCTCGCCGGTGACGCTGCCGGCTTCTCGGTGAAGCTTGCCGAGGACGCCGAGTCCGGTCTTGCCTATGAGTTCCGCGCCAACCTGCGTGAGGGCAAGCTCGAGTTTACGGCGGCCCCCCAGTATCCGTGGTTCCAGGTCAACAACATGGGCCTCGAGCGTCCGTTGTTCTTTAAGGGCGAGGGCACTCATCATGTGCGCCTGGTCGTTGACGACGATATCGCGACCATCTTTGTCGATGATGTTGCGCTTAACGCGCGCTTCTGCAATAAGCAGGGCCAGGGTGTGGCGCTGACGGTCACCGACGGTACGCTCAAGTGCGCAAATGCAACGATCGCGTCTCTGTAATGGCATCAAAACGTCTTATGATTTCGTAAAGGAATGGAGAGGAACATGGACTACAAGGCAGTGTCCCAGCAAGTCGTCGACAACGTCGGCGGACTGGAGAACATCGAGGGCGCCACGCATTGCGTGACCCGTCTGCGTCTGGTGCTCAAGGATACGAGCAAATACAACAAGGCCGAGCTCGAGAACATCGATGGCGTCAAGGGCGTGCTGTACAACAGCGGCCAGCTCATGATCATCTTCGGTACCGGTACCGTCAACAAGGTCTACGATGAGTTTATGGCTTTGACGGGCGTTAAGGAGATCAGCGCTTCCGAGGTCAAGGGCGCCGAGGCGGACAAGAAGGGCAAGTTCTTCTCGGTCCTCAAGGTATTCTCGGACATCTTTATCCCCATCATTCCCGCCTTCGTCGGCGCTGCTATCATCATCGGCCTTAAGTCGCTGATCGTTGCCAACGGCCTCTTTGGCATGGAAGGTAGCCTCGCCGATCACAGCGAGTTCCTCAAGAACCTCGCAAGCTTCTTTGCCATTATCGCCACCACGTTCGACTACCTGCCTGTCCTGGTTATGTACAGCGCAGTCAAGCGTTTTGGCGGTAACCCGATTCTGGGCATCCTCGTCGGTATCGTCATGGTTCACCCGAGCCTTATGAACCGCAACACGTTCGTTATGGACCCGACGGGTGCTGAGTACTGGAACTTTGGTCCGCTCTCCATTCCCATGGTTGCTTTCCAGGGCGGCGTATTCCCTGCAATCCTGACTGCCTGGTTTATGGCCAAGGTCGAAAAGATTGCCCAGAAGTACATCCCCGAGGTCGTTTCGTTCGTCTTTGTCCCGACCGTTACCCTGATTCTTGCTAACGTTGCCCTGTTCACCGTGTTCGGCCCGCTCGGCAACCTGATCGGTGACGTCCTCGCCGGCGTAATCGATATCCTGTACAACAGGATGGGCGTCTTTGGTGCCTTTGTCTTCGCCGCGTTCCTGCAGCCGCTCGTCGTTACCGGTACGCATCAGTTCATCCAGGGTATCGAGGCAAACCTCGTTGCCACGACTGGCTTCAACTACATCCAGGCCATCTGGTCGGTTTCCATCATCGCCCAGGGTGGCGGCGCCATCGGCATGTACCTCATTCATAAGAAGCATTCCAAAGAGCGCAACATCTGCATGTCGTCCTTTATCCCGACGCTGGTCGGAATCTCCGAGCCCGCTATCTTCGCTGCAAACATGCGCTACTCGATCATTCCGTTCATCTGCGCATGCATCGGTGCAGGCTGCGGCGGTGCCTTCGTCAAGCTCTTTGAGGTGCGCGCTATCGGTCAGGGTCTGACCGGCGTGCTTGGCCTGCTCATCGTCACGCCCGAGACCCTCGTGTGGTATGTGGCTGGCAATCTCATCGCCTTCATCGTGCCGATCGTCTTGATCTTTGCCTACAACAAGGCAAAGGGCGTGCCGACCACCGATGAAGAGGGCGCTGGCGCTGGCTTCGACGTTAGCTTCTAGTTGAGCCGTTCAGCGTAATGTGCGGATAAGTCCATTTGGGGAAGGGCGTTCGGCTCGTGTGAGTCGAGCGTCCTTTCCTATAGACGAGAAGGTCAATGGCGATGTTTAATCAAAAAAACAAGGTGATGCGTGCGGACTATGAGCAGTGGCGTGCCGGACAGGATGAGACGGCGGCTCGCATCGCGTCCGACCCCGATAGGCTTTTGTTCCATGTGGAGCCTGAGCTTGGCTGGCTCAACGACCCCAATGGTTTGGTTCAGATTGGTGATACGTATCACATCTATCATCAATACGATCCGTTCGATGCTGCGCATGGCGGTCCAGTGCTTTGGAACCATCTGACGACAAAGGATTTTGTGACGTACGAGAATCACGGTCCCGTGCTGTTCCCCGATTCCGATTTGGATTCGAGTGGAGCGTATTCTGGTTCTGCCTTTGTACGTGATGGCAAGATTCACTACTTCTATACCGGCAACGTTAAGCATTTTGACCGTGATGATTACGACTACGTGTTGACGGGCCGTGAGCAAAACCAGATTCATATGGTTGCCGAGAATCCCGACGAATTGGGCGAGAAGCGCATAGCTGTTGGGCCGGTCGATTACCCCGACGATATCGGTACGCACGTGCGCGACCCCAAGATCCTTGAACACGACGGTATCTACTACATGGTTCTGGGCGCTCGTACGAAAGACGACCGTGGCTGCGTGCTTGTCTATACCTCGCGCAATCTTGAGAACTGGAGCTATGCGACGCGCATTGAGTTGGGCGAGAAGTTTGGCTTTATGTGGGAGTGCCCCGATCTGTTTGAGCTCGATGGCGAGCTTATTCTCGTTTGCTGTCCGCAGGGTGTGCCTGCCGATGGTTGGCGTTACCGCAATCCGCATCAGTGCGTGTGGTTCCCCATCGAGGCCGATTGGGAGGCGCCGAGCTTTAAAATCGTCGGGAAAGGCATGCCCCCGATGGTCGATGCCGGTTTTGATTTCTATGCTCCGCAGTCCTTTGAGGATGCTGCAGGCCGGCGATTGATGATCGGATGGTCGGGTTGCCCCGATGCGACGGCGGAAAACCCGACGGTGGCGCGCGGGTGGCAGTGCGCGTTGACGGTGCCGCGAGAGCTGAGCATGCGCGATGGTAAGCTCTGCCAGCAGCCGGCGCACGAGATTGAGAGGATGCGCGGCGATTGCGTTCGTGCTGTAGGCGGTGAGACCGTTGAGGAGCCGGGCCGCCTGTTTGATCTCGTGGTTTCCTGTGAGGGCGCCAAGATGGTTGAGCTCGAGATTCGCAAGGGTGTCTTTGTGCGCTATGCGGACGGGATGCTTACCCTCGATATGGGCGACGAAGGCTATGGACGCGACCAGAGGTCGATCGAGCTCGGCGAACTTCGCGACCTGCGCGTGCTTTCGGACACTACGATGGTCGAGATTTTTGCCAACGGTGGCGAGGCGGCACTTACGAGCCGTACCTATTCGCCGGCGGTTCCGGCGATGGAGCTGCACACCGAGGGTGCGGCGTCGATGGATTTCTACCGCCTCGCTCATTAACCGTGCATGGAGCACGATTGGACTTGTTGGGCGGAATGTGTCGCAGTTGCCGCGGCCAGCTACCGCTTATCGCGTATAGCGACCGTTTGCGGAATAAGTAACACTCCTTAATAAACCGTGTAGAATCTCAAATAAGCACGGAGTTTTCCAGGGAGACGCTGTCCTTTGTTGTGTGCAAGGGACGGCGTCTCTTTGGCGCTTGGAGGCCGTTCTACAACAGGACGGTGGACGTGCGTCATATATTGAAAAGCCAATGTCGAGATGGGTCGTGATAAGAATGGGCAAGTATGTAATCGTGGTTGAGTCTGGGTCGGATGTAACGCCGGAGCTCTGCGAGCGCTACGGCATCGTGCGCGTGCCCATGCATGTCACGATTGGTGACGAGACCGTCGAGGACGGCTCGATCGATCCGCTCGAGATTTATTCGCGCTGCAACGAGTTTGGTGTGATGCCCAAGACCAGTGGCTGTTCGCCAGCGGATTTTGCGCATGTGTACGACCGCATCCATGCCGAGCAACCCGACGCGACTATTTTGCATCTTGCATATTCCGAGGCCACGACCTGTTCGCATCAGTCCTCCAAGATTGCGGCTAAGGGCCGCGACTACGTATTCTCCATGGATACGCGTTTTGTCTCGGTGGGCCAGTCGCTCGTTGCCGTCGAGACCGCCAAATACATCGAGGCTCACCCCGACGCCACCGTCGACGAGATCTTTGCATTTACGAACTCCGTCATGGACCGCGTGCTGCTGGGCTTTGTTCCTACCGACCTGGCCTTTCTTAAGGCGGGCGGTCGTCTGTCCAACGTCGCGTTCCTTGGCGCCCACCTGCTCAAGATTAAGCCCTGCATTGAAGTAACGGGCGGTAAGTTTGTGGCGACCAAGAAGTTCCGCGGCTCTATGCTCAAGTGCGCCCGCGCCTTTATTGACCACATGGTTGCGAAGGGCGAGATTGACTACTCGCACATTGGCCTGGCGTATTCGGTAGGCCTTTCCCAGGAGCTGCGCGACGACATGGAAGTCTATGCGCACGACCTGGGCTTTAAAGACGTTACCTGGACTCAGGTCGGCGGTGTCATCTCGAGCCATTGCGGCCCGACCGCCTTCGGTGCGGTGCTCACGCTTAAGGCGTAAAGGCTGTAGGCGAGCATTCTTCGTCTTCACATCTCGACATGGGCTCCCGTCACGGTAATGGGGGATAGATTAAAACGTGCCATTCTAGCCCGAGACGTTTAAACGCAAACGCATGGGCTAGAATGGCTCTGGCATTTTAATTGGTTGCATCCAAGGAGAGGCAAGGTAGCGCGAATGGCAGAAATGACGCTTGAGGGTGTGGACGCTCGTCCCGAGGACTCTGCGTTTGCCCTGGGCCGCGTACATTCGATTGAAACGATGGGTACGGTCGATGGGCCCGGCATCCGCTTCGTAGTGTTTGTCCAAGGCTGCCCCATGCGCTGTGCGTATTGCCACAACCCCGATACCTGGTCGGTTAACGGCGGCACCATGGTGACCGTAGAGCACCTGATGGACGAGTTCCAGAGCAACCATGAGTTTTACCGCAGCGGCGGAATTACGGTTTCGGGTGGCGAGCCGCTCCTGCAGCCCGACTTTTTGGCCGATCTGTTCCGTGCAATGCACAACAACCCCGATGGCCGCGTGCATACCTGCCTTGACAGCTGCGGATATGCGTTTGACCCCAACCACCCCGAGAAGTTCGATGCTGTTCTCAACGAGACCGACATGGTGCTGCTCGACATTAAGCATGCCGATCCGGTTGAGCATAAAAAGCTGACCGGATGCGATCCTGCGCGTATCCTGGCGTTTGGCGATGAGCTGGCGCGTCGCAGGATCAAGGTCGTTATCCGTCACGTAGTAGTACCGGGCATTACCGACACGGTGGAGGAGTGCGAGGCACTCGGTCGCCTGATTGCCCCGTGGCATAACGTGGTCGGCCTGGAGATGCTGCCGTATCACACGATGGGTGTCGTCAAGTACGAGCAACTGGGCATTCCCTATAAGCTCGAGGGCGTGCCCCAGATGGATACCGCGCGCATGCCCGAGTTGCGTAATGCCGTTATGACCGGCATGAAAAAGCGCCGCGCGGAGCTCAGGTCGGCCATCGGCTAACAAGCCATTTTTGCCCCTTTATGATACCCGAGCTGTACTGGCCTAACGGCTTGGTGCTGACACGGTTGAGCCAAAATGCTGGTACCATACCGTGGATAAGCAATTTGCACGGATTTGGGGGATGGCATGGCAACCATCGCGATCATAGGCGCACTCGAAAAAGAGGTTGCGCAGATTAAGGAAGAGCTGAGTGGCACGCATGTGTCGCAGGAGGCGGGCTTGACCGTTGTGAACGGTGGGCTTTCGGGTCTGACGGTAGTCGCCACGACGGCAGGCATGGGGACCGTGAACGCCGCGGCCGCAACGCAGCATCTCATCAGCAAATACGCCCCGCAGGCCGTTGTGTTTTCGGGCATTGCGGGTGGCCTTAACCCTAAACTGCATATTAACGACGTGGTTATAGGCAAGTGCCTGCGCTATCTGGATACCGATACGGCACTTATCGCCGAGTCCGCTCCGGGGCTCGAGGAGTTTGTCTCGACGCCGGCGTTGGTTGATGTTGCCGCCGCCGTGCTTGCCGAGCATGGATTTGTGGATGCCTCGGCGGATGAGAATTCTGCGGAGAAGGACCCCAAGCAGTTCCTGTGTGGCACTATCGCCACGGGTGACCGCTTTGTTACGGGTGACGCCATGCGTAACGCTGCGATTGAGGCCACGCATGCCGATTGCGTCGAGATGGAGGGCGCGGCAATTGCGCACATCGCGGCCAAGGATGGTGTCGATTGCCTGGTGCTGCGCGCTATCAGCGATAATTGTGACGAGGCATATGACGCGTTTTGCGAGCGCGAGTTCGATCTGGACGAGTACGCTCGCACCGCGAGCGGTATCACGCTTGACATCGTTCGTCGTATCGCCGCCGCGCAATAGCACGCCCGTTTTGTAAGAACCTACGACCAAGGAGTGTCCATGGCCGATTCAATTAACTACCAGCTTGCCAAGTTCGTTGCCAGCTACGGCAAGGTTTCGCAGATCCCCGAGTCCACCTGTCCCGAGGTGAGCTTCGTCGGCCGCTCCAACGTGGGCAAGTCCTCCATCATGAACAAACTCTTTGGCCGCAAGAACCTGGTCAAGGTTTCGAGCACGCCGGGCAAGACGAGCAACATCAACTTTTTTGAGGCCGACGACGTGCATTTTGTGGACCTGCCGGGCTACGGTTTCGCCCGTCGTTCCAAGGCCGAGCGCGACCGCTGGGCCGAGCTTATCGGCGACTTTTTCGATTCCGAGCGCAGCTTTAACCTGGTTGTGTCGCTGGTGGACATTCGTCACGATCCCAGCAAGCTCGATCATGACATGATCGACTACCTGCAGGGCAACGAGTTCAACTTTATCGTCTGCCTCACCAAAGCCGACAAGCTCAGCCGCACCCAGCAGGCCCGCCAGGCAGCAGCCATCAAAAAACAGCTCAACGTCCCGGCCGAGAACGTGATCATCACAAGCTCCCAAACCGGCACCGGTATCGACGAACTCAAGCGCCGCATCGCCGAGGCCTGCCTCTAGTAAGGGCTCCAGCCTAGCAAGAGCCCCTATCAATAAAAGGCCATAATTTCAGCCCGGCGCCCCTTCAAAGCGTGGGTCCCTGTAGACATCGCCAGTCACGTTACCATAGGGCCACCCAGGGGCATCCCCTTAAAAACATTCCGCAGCACGAGGCCCGCTTATCCGCAGCTCCGAAGGAGCAGGATAAGCGGGCCTCAAGTGCGAGGACGTTTTTAAGGGGATGCCCCTGGGCGGCCCGGACAGACCGATCGGCGATGTCTACAGGTACTCGATTTGAGCGCCCTCGGTGTCGCACGTCAGAATGTGCGTGTCACACTTGGGGAACTGCTCGCGCAGCTTGCCCTGCAGGAACTTCGCCACGATGGTGTCGTCAGTCACGGCCATGAGGGTCGAGCCGGAGCCACTGATCCAGATGGTCTTGGCGCCTCCGTTAAGGCAGGTGTCGCGCACGGCGTTGTAGTCGGGGATGAGGCGGCGGCGATAGGGCTCCTGGATGCGGTCGTCGTTGGCGGCGGCAATCAGGTCGAGGTCACCAGTCTCCAGGCCGCGCGTCATGCCGGCGATGCGGCCCATTTGCCATACGGCGGTGGAGAGTGGAATCTCCTGCGGCACAACCTTGCGCGCCTCGCTCGTATGCACCTCGTAGGGCGGAATCACGGTAATAAAACGCAAGCGATCGCTCACCTCGTAGCGCAGGCACTGGGGGAGCGAATCAGTCGGCGTAAAGGAGCAAACGGCACCGCCCAGGATGGCAGGGGCGACGTTATCGGGATGCCCCTCGACCTCGGTGGCAATGCGGACGAGCTCAGCGCGGTCGACGGTGTGGCCCGTC
>USTC01000018.1 GCA_900557505.1 uncultured Collinsella sp. | reverse complement strand
GTTTTGGGGTCGTTAAGTGCAAGCAGTGTGGATATTACCGTTCGTGGCGACGTCGTTTGACTCCGTTGCGACGGTTTTTCGAACATTTTCGCGCTGCCGAGGACGCAGACGCTCCTCATTTCTTGCGCTTACCGAGCAAGAAGGCGCTACTCTCCGAAAGTAGTCAAAAAAGCCCCGTCCGCAATTAGCTACCCTTTGCACCGATTATTCGCCCGGGTTGATGTTCGCGTAGAACTCGGCCCCGTCGTCTAGGCGAAGGATGCCCACGCGGCCGAACTCGGAGCCCGTTGCGGCGGCGCAGTCGATGTCGATGCGATCGGGCACACCAGCGGTATCCTCGCCGCCCAAGCGCACAATCCGCCCACGGCCCGACTCCTCATCGAGCCCCGCCAGACCGCCCACCTCGCAATAACGCCCGAGCGACACCGTGGGCGCGTGGCCGCTCACCACGACCGGACCCTTGCCCTCGGCAGAAAGCAGCCCCGTCGGCGCATCCCAATAGCCATGGCGAATCCACAGCAGGTCATCGGACGACTGCACGGCAAGCATCTGCTGCAGTAGCTCGCGATCGGCATCCACCGCCCCCGCACCATCGGCACAATCAACCCCATGTTCAAGCAAAAACGCCCGCGCCGCCTCGGTCTGGATGCCGGCATGCACCAGCAGATACGGACGCTCATCAGTCTCGGCCACCGCGTAGAGCGGCAGCGTCGCCATCCAACGCACGAGTTCCTCGTACGCCTCAAATTCCATATCGTTGAGCTGCTGACGGGTAGTCCAACCGCCGTTGATATCCCAGGTCTCGGCATCGAGCGGGTCCTGGCCAATAATGGCATCGAGCATGATTTGCTCGTGGTTGCCCTTAAGCACGCGAGCGTTAGGCAGCGAGCGCACGAGCTTAATTACGCCAACCGGATCGGGACCGCGGTCGATCATGTCGCCCAGCACATACAGCGTATCGTCGGACGCCAGCGAAATCTTGGAAAGGGCCTCGTCAAGCGCACGCACGTGCCCGTGAGCATCGGATGTCACATAGATCGCCATGGAACGCCTCTCTTTACATTGCGGCCGAAGCCCGGAGCCGCAACTAAAACTTCAAGTTGAACTTAAACGTTATCCATTGTACTCCGTTGCAATAAAGCTGGGAAGGGTTGCATACCGCCAACGGTCGCCAGCGCACGCCTGCCAACCCGCGCCGCTCACGCCACGCCACCTGGCCCAACGCCCCGACCAGCGACGCTCGCGTCGCAGCCTCGTGTCGAAAATGCGCATGTCCGCAATCCGCCCCCATAAGCCCACCACCTTTGGGTACAAATAACTGCAGACATCTGACCGTGCCACGCCAACCACCCAGGAGCGGACACTATCCATGAACCAGATTCTTCTCTTTATCGGCCTCGTCATTATTTTGTGCCTGACCATCAAACCCGTCGGAAAAAAGCTCCCCTTCCCCACCCTGCTTATCTTTATCGCGCTGGGCATGCTGCTGGGCGTCGACGGTCCGGCGCATATCGACTTTAGCGACTATGCGCTCACCGAAACCGTCTGCAGCACGGCGCTGCTGTTCATCATGTTCTACGGCGGCTTTAACACCAACATCGACCGCGCCAAACCTGTCGCCGTGCCCGCGATACTGCTGAGCACGCTCGGCGTCATCGTCACCGCTGGCATCACCGGCGTGTTCGCGCACTTTATACTGGGCTTCGACTGGATCGGCGGTCTGCTGCTGGGCTCGGTCGTGGCGTCGACCGATGCGGCCAGCGTCTTCAGCGTACTGCGCGAGCACAGCCTGTCGCTGAGAGGTGGCACCGACTCGCTGCTCGAGGTCGAATCGGGCTCCAACGACCCCGTCGCCTACATGCTCACCGCGGTGCTCGCGACCCTCGCGGCGGGCGGCGACGTTAACATCCCCGTGCTGCTGGCCAAGCAAATCATCCTAGGCGTGGGCCTGGGCATTGTCATCGGCTGGGCATCGGGCCGCCTGATCGAGCGCGCGCATGCAACAGCCGAAGGCGCGCAGACCATCTTCTTGTTCGCCGTGGCCATCGTCGCCTACGCGCTGCCGAGCTACCTGGGCGGCAACGGCTTTTTGGCCGTGTACCTTGCCGGCATCGTGCTAGGCGCGAGCGACATCACCGGCAAGGTCGAGCTGGCGCACTTCTTCGACACCCTCACCGAGATGGCCGAGATGACCATCTTCTTTTTGCTCGGCCTGCTCGTGACGCCCGCCCGCCTGCCGCAAATGCTGCTGCCGGGCCTGGCACTCTTGGCGTTTATGCTCTTCGTGAGCCGCCCCATCGCCGTGGGCATGCTGCTGGCGCCCTTTAAGACGAACCCCCGCCAGGTTGCGCTCGTAAGCTGGGCGGGCCTGCGCGGCGCAGCTTCGGTCGTGTTTAGTCTCTTTGCCGTGGTGGCCGGCGTTCCCGGCGGACACGACCTATTTGACCTGGTATTTGTGATTGCCGTGTCGAGCATTGTGGTGCAGGGCTCGCTGCTACCGGCAGTAGCGAAGAAACTCGATATGATCGATGCGGAAGGCGACGTGCGCCGCACCTTTAACGACTACCGCGACGAGGACGGCATGTCGTTCGTCAAGCTCAAGGTAGGCGCTGGACATCCGTTTGCCGGGCGCTCGCTTGCCGATATTGGCAGCGTCACAGACATGCTGGTGGTCCTGGTGCTGCGCGACGGTGCACACCCGTTGCTGCCCAACGGCGATACCGTCATCGAGGAAGGCGACCTGTTGGTGATGGCCGCGCCGACGTTTGAAGAGCGTGCCGAGGTCACGCTGCGTGAGGTCACCGTGACACCCCACGGTCGCTTAGCTGGACAGCGCCTGCGCGACGTGCCGCAGGGCAAGCACCCCTTTATCGTCGTGATGCTCAAGCGCGACGGCCAAACGATCATCCCCGACGGCAACACCCTCATATACGCCGGCGACGAAGCCGTCATCGCCACGCTGGCGCCGTAGCGGCCAGGGATAGCCGTCCCGAATTGGCTAGATTTGAGCATCAATCGCCCCGGCAGGGGTCTCGTTGCGGACAATTAGCGGCTCTCAAAACTAAATGAGTAGACTTTTGCCGAATCGCAGACCACGTCACCAAAGCACAAGTCTGTGACCTGCGGGTTTGTTGAAGCTAATTTGTCGGGTGCTCAGGATTTCCAATAAAGCCTACTCACTTAGCCAGCGTGCAGTCAAAATAGAACAGTCGCGAGGTCAGTAGACTCCATCGCGACGGCTTATCGTGCATTTTCGCGCAGCTGCGGGCGCAGACGCCCCGTCCCAAATTAGCTACCCTAGTCATCGTCGGCAGCAAAGTCGCGGAGGTCGAGGCCTTCGCGTTCGGCTCGGGCTAGGAGCTCTTGAGGGGACTCATCCTCGATATCCATCACGTCGAGCATGGCAGCGGGAAAACCCACGCCCGCCGCACTCCCCGCACGGTCGAGCAGGCTCTCGCGCAGCTGGTCTACATCAACGTCGATCTTCATAGTGCAACCTCCTATCGGGCCACCTCGCCTGCATGTGCCGCATGTCCTAAATGGGGTGCAATAAATCCTAGATATCGCCATAATAAAACAATAACCATCAAGGGGGTTCGGACAATGGACAAGCTCGATGCCATGACGGCACAAGTCAGAGATTTTTGCGATGCACGCGACTGGCGCAAATATCACACGCCGAAAGAGCTCGCCATCGGCATGGCAACTGAGTCCTCCGAGCTCCTTCAGCTCCTTCGTTTTATGAGCGACAAGCGCATTGCGGAAATGTTCGAAGACACCGAGCAACGCCAAGCCATCGAAGACGAAGTCGCTGACACGCTCATCTTTCTCCTACGTTTTGCCGATTTAAACGGAATCGATCTCCCAACTGCGCTCTCGTCCAAACTGATGCGCAATGGCAAGCGCTACCCCATCAACGCATCATCTGTCGAATACAGAAAGGCGGGCCACCGTGAGTAATGAGTTCGCCCTTCGGCAATACACGCTTCCCCTACCCCAGCCCTTTGAGACAAGCGAATCGCTTCAGGACTTTGGCACACCAAGGCCCGGATCCCACCATGACGAGAGTTGGCCCGTTCTCTACATTCTGACCAACAGTAAAAAGAAGACGGCATACATTGGCCAAACAACCAACTATCAACGCCGCATGAAGCAACACGCCGCAAACGTTGACAAGGATTTCGATCGAACACTTCTGATCGACAACCCAACCTTCAATCAATCAGCGACATTTGAATTTGAAAACAGACTCATCGAACTGTTCTGCGCTGATGAGAAATTCCAGGTAACCAATGCCAACAACGGCTATGCCCAGTTCGATTATTTTGAGCGGCCTCAGTATCGACAGAAGTTCCGAGACCTCTGGACGAAGCTTCGTGAGGAGAACTACGCGATTCATCCGATTGAAGAGCTCGAGAACTCCGATCTGTTCAAGTTCTCGCCTTTCAAGACGCTTACGCCCGACCAATACGAAACGATCGAGACGATTTATAAACGTCTCGAACAGGAGCATGAAGACGTAAAACATGGCGGCTCAAAAAGAGAACGTATAACCGTCGTGAATGGCGCGCCAGGAACAGGCAAAACAATCCTTGCCATCAGTCTCATGTTCAAAATCAAAAATGAGCCGAACCTTTCCGGCCTGCGGGTCGGCTTCGTAACGCCCATGGAGTTTTTGAGCAAGACGCTCAAAAAGCTCACGCACTTCCTTCCCGGGTTAAGGCCCAGCGATATCCTGAGCCCCAGCGATGTCACCAAAAACGATCGGTATGACATCTTGCTTGTCGACGAGGCACACCGACTGGGAAACTACTTGACCGCCGGCGCCGGCATCGGAGCTTTTTACAACACATGCGAACGACTCAACTTGCCTCGCACGAGCAGCCAGGTGGATTGGATTTTTAAATGCTGCGACAAGGCCTATCTATTCTATGACCCCAAGCAGCAGGTCCGTTCATCCGGACTTAATCGGGACGGCCTCGAGCAGCGACTCAACCAACTCGAAGAAGCGGGAATCGAGACCGAAGAATTCAGCTTGAGTACCCAAATGCGCGTGCGTGGCGGCGATGAGTATCTCGATTTTGTATACGATCTACTCGACAACAAGGCGTACATGCATGCCGGCATGATGTTTGATGAGCTCTTTGCCTCGCAGCCCTACGACTCGCGATCCGGCGACCCAAACAGCGATATCCCCAGGTATCAGTTTGGCATCGTCAACCGATTTGAGGATTTCTGTTCTCTGCAGCAAGAGAAGGAAAAGGAAGTTGGCCTGTCTCGAATGACGGCCGGTTTTGCTTGGAAATGGGAAACCAAGAACAATAAAGATACGTTCGATATCGTTATCGAGGGCATCCCCAAACGTTGGAACTCGAGCCAAAAGGATTGGGTTAACTCGGCAAACGCCGTCAATGAGGTTGGGTGCATTCACACGGTGCAGGGCTACGACCTCAACTACGGCTTCGTCATTCTGGGGCCAGACATTTACTACGACACCGATAAAGGAGCCGTCTGCGTTAACAAAGCGGACTTCAAAGATGCCGTCGCCAAGAAAAAGGCGAGCGCCGATGACCTGCGAAAGATCATCGTCAACGCCTACTACGTCCTCATGACGCGCGGCATGCTTGGAACGTTTCTTTATGTATGCGACCCGGCGCTCAAGGAGTATTTGTCACGGTATATCCCGGTGATATAGGCTGGCACCAAGTATTCCATGTAACCATCCTGTAAATCATAGCGGCGCACTCGAGTTTTACCGTGATGCGGTCGCGCCCGGCGCTCCACTGTGCTAAAGTATCCCGAACGTTCAAACGACTACGAGGGGGAACTAGAAGATGGCACGTGTGCACAACTTCTCAGCTGGCCCGGCCGCGCTGCCTACAAGCGTGCTCGCCGAGATCGCCGACGAGATGATGGACTACCGCGGTTGCGGCATGTCCGTGCTCGAGATGAGCCATCGATCTAGCATGTACCAGCAGATCATCGATGACGCCGAGGCAACCCTGCGTCGCCTGCTGAGCATCCCCGACAACTACCGTGTCCTGTTTTTGCAGGGCGGCGCCACGTTGCAGTTTGCGGGCATCCCCATGAACCTCATGCGCCGCGGCCGCGCCGGCTACGTCGTGACCGGCAACTTTGCCAACAAGGCGTACAAAGAGGCCGCCAAGTACGGCGAGGCCGTGCTGCTCGCGAGCTCCGAGGACACCAACTTCGACCGCATTCCCAACATGGCCGACATCAACGCGCGCATTGCCGACGAGGCCGCGGGCGACGGGCTCGACTACGTCTACATCTGCCAGAACAACACCATCTTTGGCACCATGTTCCACCAGCTGCCCGATTGCGGCGACGTGCCGCTGGTCGCCGATGTCTCGAGCTGCTTTTTGTCGCAGCCGCTCGACGTCAAGCGCTACGGACTCATTTACGCCGGCGCGCAGAAAAACGCCGGTGCCGCGGGCGTGACCGTGGTCATCGTGCGCGACGACCTCATCGCCGACGGCCCCGCCTTTGCGCAGACGCCGCAGTACATGGACCTTAAGACCCAGGCCGCCAAGGGCTCCATGCTCAACACGCCCAACACCTTTGGCATCTACGTATGCGGCAAGGTGTTCCGTTGGGTTGAGCAGACCGGCGGACTTGCCGCCATGGCCGAGCGCAACTGGGCCAAGGCCAACCTGCTCTATGATCTGCTCGAGCACAGCGAGCTGTTCCATGGCACCACGCAGGCCGACAGCCGCTCCATCGCCAACGTCACCTTCCGCACCGGCGACGCCGAGCTCGACGCGACCTTTGTCGCGGGCGCGGCAGAGCACCAGATCCAAAACGTCAAGGGCCATCGCCTCGTCGGCGGCATGCGCGCCAGCGTGTACAACGCTGTAACCATGGAAGACGTGCAGGCACTGGCCTCGTACATGAAGGACTTCGAAGCGCAGCATAGTTTGAGCCCGCGATCTAACTAGCCCGCAACACGCGGGCCGACCAGCCACCTCAGACCATCCTGCTTAGATCAAAACCTGCTAAGGAGTTTTTCCATGCGTAAGATTAAGACCATCGACGACATCACTAAAGACGGCAAAGTCGAGTTTGGCGAGGGCTACGAGTTTGTGGGCACCGCCGAGGAGGCCGACGCGATCCTGATGCGCTCAACCGACCTGCACGGCTACGAGCTGCCCGAGGGCATCCGCGCCATCGCCCGCTGCGGCGCCGGCGTCAACAACATCCCCGTCGAGGAGTACGCCAAGAAGGGCGTCGTCGTCTTTAACTCCCCCGGCGCCAACAGCAACGCCGTCAAGGAGCTCGTCCTGGGCATGCTGGTGCTCTCGAGCCGCGGCGTAGTGCAGTCGATGAACTGGGTGCGCGACAACGCCGACGACCCCGAGATCCAGGTCGATGCCGAGAAGGCCAAGAAGGCCTTTGTGGGCCGCGAGCTCAAGGGCAAGCGCATCGGCGTCATCGGCCTGGGCAACGTGGGCTCCAAGGTCGCCAACGCCTGCGTCGATCTGGGCATGGACGTCTACGGCTACGATCCGTTCATTTCCGTTGAGCACGCATGGGTGCTGAGCCGCGAGGTGCAGCGCGTGGGCACGCTCGAAGATCTCTGCCGCGGCTGTGATTACCTCACGGTGCACGTGCCCAGCAAGGCCGACACCATCGGCATGATCAGCACCGAGCAGATTAACCTGCTGGCACCCGACGCCGTGCTCATCAACTACGCGCGCGAAACCATCATTGACGAGGACGCCGTCGACGCTGCCCTGCGCGAGGGCAAGCTGAGCTGGTTTAGCTGCGACTTTGCCACGCCCAAGACCGTCAAGATGCCTAACACGTTTATCACCACGCACTCGGGCGCCGGCACTGGCGAGGCCGAGGCCAACTGCGCCGATATGGCCATCAGCGAGCTCAAGGATTACCTGGAGAACGGCAACATCGCACACAGCGTCAACTACCCCGCCTGCAGCATGGGCAAGGCGCGCGCCGCGAGCCGCATCGCCTGCCTGCACGCCAACGTGCCCAACATGATCGGCCAGATAACGGCCATTCTCGCCAAGGATAACGCCAACGTGCAGCGTATGACCAACGAGTCCGCTGGCGAGAACGCCTACACCATGTTCGACACCGACGAGCACCTGGACAGCAGCACCATCGAGGCGCTCAAGCAAATTCCGTCGATGTATCGCGTGCGCGTGATCAAATAGCGCCGGCGCCAAGCCTGCCAGGCAGGCCATGAAGCCCATTCGGCCCCCGTTTTCACGAAACGGGGGCCTTTTTCGTTGCTCCGCTGGTTTTGAAAATGCTACCCAGAGTAAGTTTTTTCGGATAATCGACAGTACTACCCAAATCACTGAGCACACCTGCTTTGATAAACACCTTTATCAGGGGCTTTAGTAGGTAAAAAACAATCTCTATATACCACATCCAAGTTGACTATCGATTTTCCGAAACAACTTGTTCTGGATAGCATTTTTAATGCCCTTCCAAGGCGAAACTGAAGCCTTTTTCGTGCCCAAAACTCTAGCTCGCGCGACCGTTTTCCACCTGCACGACTACATTCCCGCCCAATCGATAAATATCTCCTCACGAAGCCGCCGTTCAAGCTCCTGCTGCCGCGGTGTCTTGTCTTTCAACGGCGCATCGAGATAGGACATGATGAGCTCCATCACCACGCGGAAGGCATCGGAGTCGGCCAGCTGGCCATAGGTCATCAAAACGACGGGATATCCCATCGCTTGCAGCGCCGTCGTTCGGTCGGAGTCCGAAATCTTGGATTCTATGGATCCGTGAATGGCTTTACCTTGGCATTCAACCAGACACTCTCGGCTGCCGTCCTTATTTGCCAGCAGGATATCGGCATAGCGCCTATCAAGCCCCGAAATCAGGCGGGCGCTGCGCGTCATACGAATCTCAACGTTATTGGTAAGGCGCAGTCCTTCGCCGCCGCGCAACCTCGAAAGACCAAACAGCATCGATGCTTGAACCTCGAGCGGAGATGCTGCCATCCCCGTAATGCATTTCGCGGCTCGTATGAACGATTTAGCGCCGCGGAGCCCCCGGATCTTATCGACGAACTCTGCAAGCTCAGAGAGCTCGATCAAGGGCGGTCGTTTCCACAAGTCCGTTGGATTCCCCGAGACGTCCTTTACGTTTTCCCAGCCCGACCGCGCGTCACCCCACTGGCCCCCATATGCCTGCACAAGTGCCGACTTTACCTGAGGCGCAATCTTGCACACAGCAAAGGTGCCGCACATCTCATACATGCACATGATTAGACGCTCGTTTGAGACCGAGGAAGCCAGGGTCAACAGGGTAAAGAGTGGGGACGCGACATCGAGGCCAAACTCTGTCTGCCGCACGGAGCCAAACGGCCTCTCCCCGTTCCAAACATGCCTGACAATGCGATCACCCTTACGTCCGCAGCTGCCCTGCGCCAAAACGTGTAACGGGGTGTCCAGGAAATGCACGACGAGCGGATGCTCGCAAAGGCGCTCCCTACGCGGGTCGTCCGTAGAATCGGGCAGGTCCGGCATTATCGCCAAGACCTGTGGAGGTATCCGGTGATACCGAAAGGCAGATATGTCGCACAGCATGTCGTCCATAGAGGCTACGTACCCACTGCGCCGTTTGTGAACCCGCTCGGACGGCAAACGCGCTGGCTCGGCCTGCGAACGGTAAATACTGCTGCGCGCACGTCACGGATCTCTCGGGAGGCTTACAATCGGTTTTGAAAGCAAACTGATTGTGAGGTTGCATATGGTTGACAAGGACTTTGCCTGGCGGCTTGCGCAGGAGCTTGTGCGGATCGACAGTTCCGACCCAGGTGCGTATGAGGGCGAGATTGAGCGGTATATCAAAGCTCTGGTTGAGGCACGGTTGAACCACCCGACACTCGATGCCGTGCGGATTGAGGAACTCGAGGTGCTCCCCGGACGCCGCAACCTCATGGTCACCGTGCCCGGTTTGAGCGACGAGCCACGGCTCGTCTACATCTGCCACATGGATACCGTCACCTTGGGCGACGGCTGGGACGCAGGCATTCCGCCGCTCGGAGCAATCGTGCGTGACGATAAACTCTATGGCCG
>USTC01000017.1 GCA_900557505.1 uncultured Collinsella sp. | reverse complement strand
GGCCGCGCACAGCACGCGCAGCGCTTTGTCGGCCATCTGCTTGTTCTGGCGCAGGATCTCGGCGCGGGCTTCCTCCGTCATGGGCAGTGTCTTACCATCCTTGGCGTAAGAGGTACAGCGGCTGAGCACCACGTCGGGCGCGCCCTTGGTGTACTGCTCGTACTCGCCGTCCAGGGTCTCGACGACCACGGACATCATCTTGCGGCCCGAGTCAAACGGGGCCTCGCCCACGCGCGGATGCTCGGCAGTCAGGCCAGTGAGGCCCGCCTTGCCGGCATCGTTGACGAGCGCACACTCGGTCGGCTCACCCACGGCCTCGCCCAGCTCCTCGTCCCACTGGGCGTCGGAGCACAGAGCCATGCCGGCCAGGAACTTCTCCTTAGGCGCGGCGAGCTCGTGCTTGACGACGGTCATCTTGTTCTGGGTGAGGGTACCGGTCTTGTCGGAGCAGATGGTCTGTGTGCAGCCAAGGGTCTCGACGGCGGAAAGCTTACGGATAATCGCTTGGCGCTTGGCCATTTTGGTCACGCCGAGCGAAAGCACGATAGTCACGACGGCAACCAGGCCCTCGGGGATGGCGGCGACGGCAAGCGAGACAGCGACCATAAAGGTGTCGAGCAGCGCGGTCGGATCGGTGAGAACGTTGCCCACGCCGTGGCGGATGATGTCGACGCCAAAGATGACGACGCAGATGACGATAACCATGATGGTGAGGATGCGGCTGAGCTCGGCAAGCTTCACCTGCAGCGGCGTGAGCTCTTCCTTGGCCTCGGCCAGGGCGCCGGCGATCTTACCCATCTCGGTGTTCATGCCGGTGCCGACCACGACGGCGCGGCCGCGGCCGTATACCACGGTGGAACCCATGTAGCACATGTTCTTGCGGTCGCCGAGCGGCACGTCGTCGGTGCCGGCGGCGAGCTCGATCACGTTGGCATGCTTCTCGACGGGCACGGACTCGCCGGTAAGGGCGGCCTCCTCGATCTTCATCGTGGCGCTCTCGAGCACGCGGCAGTCGGCCGGGACGGAGTCGCCCGCCTCGAGCATGATCACGTCACCGGGCACGAGCTCGGCGCTCGGCAGGTGCACGAGCTTGCCGTCGCGCAGCACCTTGGACTGCGCCGCGCTCATCTCCTGCAGGGCCTCGAGAGCCTCCTCGCTTTTAGCCTCCTGGACCACGCCCAGCACCGAGTTGACGATAACGACGAACATGATGATGGCGACATCGGCAAAGTCCGCCTCGCCCTTGACCATACCCGTGAGCGCGCTGATGATGGCGGCAACGATCAACATGATGACCATGGGGTCGGCCATCTGCTCAAAGAAACGCTTCCACAGCGGTGTCTTCTCGGCTTCCTCGAGCTTGTTAGGGCCTGTCTTGGCGAGGCGCGACGACGCCTCGTCGTTGCTCAGGCCGAGGTTCTCATCGACACCCTGGTCGCTGAGCACCTCCGCCGCGGCGGACAGGTATTCCTTTTGCATATAGAGTCCCCTCCTGGGATTCGGGCCACTCAGCAGATTGATGCCCGATCATAATTCCCAGGAGAAGGGCAAGGGCTCATCAAGGCTGCCGTGCTGAGCGGCAGTTGATAGTGGAGCTATGGTACCCCAAAGCAGCGCGTCTAGCCAAAACATTCCAATTGGAAACACGGCTCGGGTGCAACGATGCAGACCGTATGATGTTCAATATTGATAAAACGTTTTTTCTTCGGCGCATCATCAAACTGAAATATCGCCCAGATAGCAGCGGTTAGAACGGTTGGTAAAGTTTTTGCATATACCGTTTTTTCGCAAAAAATGAACTTCTAATTCGGCATACGGTCGATTTTTTGGGGTATTCGGTCGCCATTTCGTTATAATCATCTCAGTTTTATTTCTTATGGTTTATCTATCAGCGCAAGACGATGTCAGATGGAGGTCTGAATGTACAAGCGCACCAAGATTGTATGCACCATGGGTCCCGCCTGCGATAGCGACGAGACCATCCGCGAGATGATCAAGGCGGGCATGAACGTCGCCCGTTTTAACTTCTCGCACGGATCCTACGACGAGCACCACGGTCGCATCGAGCGCGTCCGTCGTATTTCCAAGGAGCTCGGTCTGCCCGTCGGCATCCTGCTCGACACCAAGGGCCCCGAGGTCCGCACCGGCCTTCTGGTCGACGGCAAGAAGGTTGCCGTCAAGACCGGCGATAAGATCGTCGTCACCGCTCAGCCCACGTCCGAGGATTTCCACGGCACCTCTGAGCACATCTCCCTCGACTACCTGGCTCTGCCCTCCGAGGTCGAGAAGGGCTCCCTCATCCTGATCGATGACGGCCTGGTCGCCCTCGAGGTCGAGTCCGTCGACGGCCAGGACATGACCTGCGTCGTTAAGAACGACGGCCTGATCGGCGAGCGCAAGGGCGTCAACATGCCCAACGTCAACATCTCGCTGCCTGCTATCACCGAGCGCGATCGTCAGGACATCCTCTTTGGCCTGACCGAGAACATCGACTACATCGCCGCTTCCTTCATCCGTGACGGCGAGTCCGTCCGCGGCATCCGCGAGCTTTGCCGCGAGAACGGCGGCGAGCACGTGACGATCTTCCCGAAGATCGAGTGCGCCCTGGGCGTCGAGAACTTCGACGAGATCCTCGAGGCTTCCGATGGCATCATGGTCGCCCGTGGCGACCTGGGCATCGAGATCAAGCCCGAGCTCGTTCCGCACATCCAGAAGGAGATCATCGCCAAGTGCAACGCGGCCTACAAGCCCGTTATCACCGCTACGCAGATGCTCGACTCCATGCAGCAGAACCCGCGCCCGACGCGCGCCGAGGTTGCCGACGTTGCTAACGCCATCTACGACGGCACCGACGCCGTTATGCTGTCCGGCGAGTCCGCTGCCGGTAAGTACCCGGTCGAGGCCGTTAAGATGCAGGCCAGCATTGCTCTCGAGACCGAGAAGTACCTCCCGGCCCACGCTCCGCTCGAGGTTCCGGCCGACGCTCATGGCACCCGCGTTGTCAACAACGTTGTGGGTATGTCCGCCGTGAACATGGCTACCACCGTTGGCGCCAAGTGCATCACCGTGCCGACGACCACCGGTCGTACCGCTCGCCTGATCTCGCACTTCCGTCCCAACATGCCGATCTGCGCGTTCTCCCGCCACGAGTGGGCCGTCCAGCAGATGATCATGTACTGGGGCGTCATCCCGCACCAGGCCGAGATTACCCAGGGCACCGTCAACGGCACGATCGTCAAGGCGATCGAGACCGCTAAGGAGCTCGGCTACGTCAAGACTGGCGATTTGACCGTCGCTACCGCCGGCGATCCCCGCATGAGCGTCCAGCTCGAGGACAAGGTCTCCTCGACCAACGTCGCTTACGTCGCTCAGGTGCGCTAAATCGCACTTGCAAGCAGATTTGCATTGCAAAGGGTCCGGAAGGCTTCGCCTTCCGGACCCTTTTTCTGTGCCAATGCCGGCGCACGGCAAAACACGCACTCATTTCTTTACCAAAAGCGCGAAATCCACCCTTCGAGGCCCAAAAAATATAGCTCAGGCGCTAGAAGTGTTCACCCGGTGGCAAGACCACACCTCACGCAGGGCTGATAAATCGTTTTAGCAAGAACCAAATCGACCTGGTTTTCGGAAGTATGCGGCAAAATCTGGAACCTCCGAGCACACCCTGTTTTTTCGCAACAAAATGCCTGATAAACTAGCCTCAAAAGCCAGGTCTGCTCATAGGGTTCAGATTTTGCCGCATACCTCCGGATTGACGCTGGCATCACTCGCTTCAAAGAGATGATTTCGGCCAGGAGGGCATTATGGACCTGACGCTTTGTGGGCAATCCGCCTTTAACTACTACCGCATCCCGCCGCAGGTATTAGGCCTTTACCCCGCCATTAGCCTTGGCAATATGGATCGCAGATGTTGCGGCCTCGGAAGTCATGCAGTTGTAAAAGACCTGCTTCACGCACCGCTTCACAGGCTTGTATTCACTCGGGCACAATCCGGGTCGCGAAGCCTGTTTAAATCGCACCTCCTGACCCAAGAACCACCTCCCGGGTCGTTTAGGCAGACTGAACATGGATTTGATGTCACGTCGCCCGAGTTTACGCTGCTCAGCCTTGCTACGCAGGTCTCACGCAACCAGTTACTCATGGCTTGCTACGAGATGTGCAGCTCCTTTGCAGTATTTAAGCCCTGCGAGCGAACACAACAACAACTCGATGAAGCTATTTCGCTTAAGCTCATTCCACCCAACTGCGGCTGGGAGCGTGTTGTCGACACCAAGGGCAATGGCACTAACCTGTGGAAGCGCACGCCGCTTCTTTCCGCAGCGGATATCGCCACGTTCGCCAAGCAGGCCGCAGGCCTGCGCGGCGTTAAACAACTGCGCTGGACAGCCGAGCACATGACGGGGCAAACTGCCTCGCCCTTCGAAGTACAGACCTCCATGCTTGTCTCGCTCCCCCGCGACGAGGGCGGCATGGGCATCAACATCGCAAACAACGTGCGCATCCTACTCAGCGACGCCGCGCGCTCACTGTATTACAAAACCTGCTGCTACGCCGATATCCTCATCGAAAGTGCCACCAACAGCATGGGCGTCATTCTGGAATGCCAAGGCCGCTCCGCCCATGACAACGAAGCCGCAAGCCTCTCCGATGCCGAGCGCACCACCGCCCTCACAAGCATGGGCTATGACGTTATCCAGATAACCTATGAGCAAATCAAGGACAAGAAGAGCTTTGATAGCATCGCCGAGCTCATTCATAAAAAGGCGGGGCTCCCCTACATCCCAAAGACCGATCAGGAACGCACCACCGAAGATGCCCTGCGGCGGGAGCTGTTGGTCAATTGGGATGAACTGTTCTCCGTTAAGCCGGCCGGCTAGCAGCTAGCGATCAGAGGGACTGCGGGAACGTCAGAAGCAGCAACGCGAGCCGCAAAGCCCGCCTCGGTCAGCTCGACGACCTCGGTAAACGTTGCGTCAAAGAACTCCTCGGTCAGCAGGCGGTACGGCGGATGATCGGGCTCGCCGGGGTTTTCGCGCACGATCTCGTGCATGACGCCGATGGTCTTGAGCACATACTCCTTATGGATGGGATACTGCCCAAAACGCGTCGCAGCGGTATACAGGCGATCGGTCGCACGCGGGATGGAAACAATGCCCAGCGTCTTGCCAAACCAGTCAAAGTCGCCTTGCTTTTTAATGCGGAACTCCTCGCACGGCTTGCCGCCGTGCGCCTCCAGGTACTGATTCACGCGCGTATTCCATACGGTATCGGCCACCAGATGCGACCAGACACCCAGTGTCAAATCGAGCAACGACTGCGCCACATCTTCGGACGCAAGCGAGAACTCACGAGCGCCGGGACCGACAACCGGCTCAGCATCCCTGTAGCGCTGGGGATAGTGCACGCGATTCAGTCGCTCGCGCTCCTCGATAATCGAGGTCGCCGCGGCTGGCGCACCGGTGGGCGAACTTTTAAGCAACGGTGCCACATAGGTATCCCAGAACTCGTGCTCACGCGGCTTAGGGATAGGCTCGGGCTTGGCAAAGTGCGTAATGCGGTACGGGATGGGATCGGCGATGCCAGGGACCATATAGCCCACGAAAATATCCGGAACCACGCAGCCAAACAAAAAGGCATTGCGGTCGCGCACGCTCTTGGCAAGCGCACCGGTGCGCTCCAGCAAACGCTCCGTCTGAGCGATATGAATGTTCCAGCTTGGCATAGCCACCCCCATAAAAAACCTGGATAACTATACCATCACGGCAAAGCCGCGCGGGCGGCTACGCACGCTCTACGCAGCAACTATTCCGCAGCGCCGCTCTCGGTTCCATACGACGACACCGGCGCCTCGACCACATGGTGATATCGATCGATATAGATGGCGCGGGCACCCAGGCGCCGCACCAAATCCTGATGATGTGTGCTCATCAAGACCGTCTTACCCGCCGCGACGTAGGCCAGCAAGAAGTTGACCACGATGTCGCATGAATCCTCGTCGAGCCCATTGGTAGGCTCGTCAAGGACCAAGATATCCGGGTTCATCGACACCACCGCAGCCAGCGCAACGCGCTTCTTTTGCCCGCCCGAGAGCTGATAGGGAGAGGCGTCGGCAAGGTCGGCAACCTGGAACAACCCCATGGCATCGCTCACGCGGCGCTCGAGCTCGTCTGCCGGCAGCCCCATCTGCGCGGGACCAAAAGCAACTTCCTCGCCCACCGTGGCGCAGAACAGCTGGGCATCGGCGTTTTGGAACACGAAGCCCACGCGCTGGTGGAACTTCTGAGCAGCAGCAGAATCCTTCAGATACGCCGCATCGACCACGCGTCCGTCAAACAGGTATGCCCCTGCGTTCGCGAGTTCAAGGCCGTTAATAAGGCGCATAATCGTCGTCTTACCGCAGCCGTTGGGACCAAGCAGGGCAACGAGTTCACCACGATCGACCTGCAGCGACACACCATCGACAACCGTATGACCCGTATAGGAAAACACCACGTCGCGCAACTCAATAAGCGGCGTGTCCTCGGCGCCGCCCACACCGTTCGTGCCCGCCGCACTATTCATATCGATCGTCAAAACGTCGCCCTTCCCTATTTGCATCCCCAGCCAGAACCAGCAGCGCCTACAGCACGGCGCACAACACTGCCAGCAGCGCCACGCCGGCCGCATAGACCGCATCGCGCCAGCCAAAGCCGCTCCGCGCGGGAGCCGGATACGCGCCGGCAAAGCCGCGGCAGAGCATGGCCTCGTCCATCGCGCGGCTGCATTCCATCGCCTTGATAAAGGTCATGCCCATGATACCCGCGATCGAATCGGTACGCGAAAATCCCTCAGGCGCACGGCCAACGCTGCGCAGCATGACCGATTCGCACAGATTGTGCGCCGTGCGACCCAGCACCTCAATGTGCTTGAGCGCCATATCAAACGTAAAGATGACCTCGTCGGGTAGATGCAGCATCTTGAGCGCCGCCGACATGCGGCTCCAGGTAAGCGTCCACGAAACGCCCAGCACCAGCGACACATTAATGAAGGTCTTGAGCGCGATCTTGAGCATGGCGCCCGTGGCAGACGCGCCCAGCAGCAGGGCAGGCAATGCCAGAACCACCGCAAGCCCCGTGGCGCCGAGCGCCGGTACAATGGTCGCACGCAGCCCGCGTGCGGGGCGCACCGCGACCAGCACCAGCGCGATAGCCGCCATCAACATGAGGTACAGCGGGCTCTGCGTCAGACACACGCACAGGACGCAGACGAACATCCCCACCAGGCGCACCGGAGCCGAAACGCAAGAAAGGGCGCGGTCGACCATCGACCCGCCCTCGTGCGCGCCCCCACCCAGGCGAACCCGCTCAAGCAGGCTCGCCAGGTGCAGGACATTCTTTTGCATCACGCGATGCCGAGCCCCCACGGGCTCGTAACGCTGCTCGACCGCAAGCCAGCTAGGCAGCTCGGCTATTGCCATGAGCACCGCTTTCCTTAACCGTCAGCGAGATCAGACGGAATGCGATGGTGAGCACCGCCACGCCAATCACGCCGGACAGGATATACATGGCAGCCTGACCGGCAAAGCCAAGACCCTGCTCCTCGGAATAGGCCTGCAGGTAATCACCCGTAGGCAGAGCGTCGGCAAAGGTCGGGGTATCGAGGCCGACCGAAGCCTGCAGACTGTCGTCACCAGCCTCCTGAACGGCGGTCGCGGCGCCCTCGGCGTCCCACTCGCCCCAAGCGTCACCCGTGGCCAGCAGGCCCAGCGGCGTGGCCACGACAAGCACGGCGACCAGGATGAGCGTGGGGACCAGCGAGGTCTTCTTGGCGACTGCGCCCTCGGCGGCAAGCTGGCCATCGGCGGCTTCGGGACCGACGATAATGCCCGGCGCCGTCTTCTTAATGAAACCGTAGATGGCGGCCGTCGCCACGCCCTCGACGACACCGGCAACCAGCATATGCGGGATCAACATGGCCGGAATAGCCACAGACAACGGGAAGGGGCAGTACAGCGGCGCGCCCGAAGCGTTGGTAAAGAGCATCGGCTGAATACCAAACTCGATTGCCGCGCACAGGGCCGCCAGGCACAGGCCAACCCAGCCGCTTACGACGGCCGAAACCGAGGTGCCCCAGCCCTTGCCATGCAAACGGCTGTTGAGCGCACGAAACACGATAGCAGCGGCAAACGGCAGCACGAAGGCCATGTTAAAGCAGTTGGCGCCAAAGGACAGGATGCCGCCGTCGCCAAACAGCAGCGCCTGCAGCGCCAGCGCGACCGAGACAGCGATAGCCGCGGCCTCGGGGCCTAGCAGCAGCGCAATGAGGGCGCCGCCGACGGCGTGGCCTGTGGTGCCGCCAGGCAGCGGCACGTTGAACATCATGAGCAGGAAGGAGAACGCGGCGCAGATGCCCAGGAAAGCCATATGCTCGCGATCGAGCGTGGCGCGCACCTTCTTGATGCAGTGGACCCAAACGGGCACCATCGCCACCGCCATGACGGCATCGGTCTGCGGGGACAGATAATTATCTGGAATGTGCATGTACGCCTCCCGGTTATCGGCGCACGGAATTGTAACGCCGCTTGAATCACCTTTCCAGTGTTACGTAATGTCAGATTCGTAACACGCCGCGGGCTATCATAGCAAAACGGCGCGCTGCCGACAAAGCAGCACGCCGTTATGTAATGCGCGTGTCATATATGCAGGCTCAGCAGTGCCTTATACCGAGCATAGCGGTCACGTAGGATTCGGCAGCAGCCACCGCTGACCCATACCCCGGCGCAGGACCTAGCCGCGGACCTCGCCGTTTACGCCCTTGCACACCTTGGTGACAATCTTCTGGTGCGCCTTCTCGACCTCTTCGCTGGTGAGCGTGTGGTCGTCGGAGCGATACGTAAGCGCAAAGGCCATGGATTTCTTGCCCTTGCCGATGCGGACCGGATCGCGGTAGACATCGAACAGACGCACGCCCTCGAGCAGCTTGCCGCCGGCACTCGTAATACGACGCTCAAGATCCTCGCAGGTCACAGTGTTGTCGACCACGATAGCAAGGTCGTGCTCAACAGCCGGGTACTGCGAGAACTCGCGGTAGTTCTCCTGATTGCGGGCGCCCTTAATCAGCTTGTCCAGATCGAGCTCAAAGGCAACGGCGACCTCGTCGATGCCCATCGCCTCGCGCGCCTCGGGGTGAATCTCGCCGACCCAGCCCAGCACAGTGCCGCCCGAGAGCACCTCGGCAGCACGACCCGGCTGCAGGAAGGCATAGCCCTCGCCCTCGACGGGACGGAAGCGAACCTTCTCGATGCGTAGCTGGGCAAGCAGCTCCTCGACAATGCCCTTGCCAAAGAAGAAGCGCAGCTTGCGGTACTTCATGTTCCAGGACTGCTCGCTCCACTGGCCCGAGAGCACACCCGCCACGGACTTGGTCTCCTTGGGCAGGCTGGCGTTCTCGCGACCGTGGAACAGGCTGCCGACCTCGTACAGGTGCACGTTGGGCGTACCGTGCGCCTCGTTGTAGGCCACGGACTGCAGCAGGCCCGGCAGCAGCGAGCGACGCATCTCGGTCTGCTCGGCTACCAGCGGGTTCATGAGCACCACGGGGCAACCGCGGCCCTCGGTGGACATACCGATCTTCTCCAGGTCACCCGGGGCGGCAAAGCCGAAAGTCGTGGTCTCGTTGAGGCCGCAGGCGCGCAGGATCTCGCCGACCTTGCGGGTGAGCTTCTGCTCGCGGGTCAGGCCGCCAATGTGGTTCTTGGCAGCCGGAATGGTCGCCGTCACGCGGCCCATGCCCCACAGGCGCAGGACCTCCTCGATCAGGTCGATCTCGCGCGGCAGGTCGGGGCGGAAGCTCGGCGGCGTGACCATAAAGTCCTCGCCGTCGCGCTCGACGGTGCAGCCCAGGCGGGTGAGTGAGCGCTCGATAAAGTCGGGCTCGATGTCAGCACCGCAGATGGCGCGCACGCGGGCCAGGCGCAGCTTGATGCTGTCGATGGTCTTGGGCGCGGGGAACACGTCCACATAGCCGGGGGCGACCTCGCCGCCGGCTATCTCCTCGATGAGCGCGCACGTCACATTGGCGACGTCCACGCAGCCGGTCTCGTCGACCTGGCGCTCAAAGCGAATGGAGGCGTCGGAGATCAGCGACAGGTCGCGGCTGGTGTGCGAGGTGCGGCCGGCGTTGAAGCAGGCACTCTCGACCATCACGTCGACGGTGTCGTCCTCGATCTCGGAATCCATGCCGCCCATAACGCCGGCCAGCGCCACGGGACGCT
>USTC01000016.1 GCA_900557505.1 uncultured Collinsella sp. | reverse complement strand
AGGAGAGTTTGCCCGTCTCCGGGTCCAAAACACCCGCCTGGCAGATACTTCCGCGGCTCATGCCCGCGCATGCCTCGCAGGTGCAACCGGGGACATGCGAGGTGCCCGGCTTCCAAGGCGCGGCGTCCAGGCGACGATTCGACCCGTCCCATGGCACGCCGGCAACGGGAAGCATATGCGTGGTGGTGCAGAGGAGCACGCGGCCGCCAGCGCGCATGAGCTCGAGACCCAGCGCCTTCAGCAAGGTCGACTTGCCGCCGCTGCCGATAATCGCGGTAATGCCCGGCTTGATCCTGAGCGCCGAGGCAAGATTGCCGCTAACCGTTTCCATCTGTTCACCGCCGTATAATACTGTGATAATAAATAATCATCAGAGTAGCGGTCGAACCGCTTTTGCTCTGCTCAAACCGTAGCACAGGGAGGTGTCCCGGGAATGCTCGTTTATGTTCGCGGCGCCGGCGATATTGCCACGGGCGTCGCCGCCCGTTTGGTGCGCGCCGGCGTGTCGGTCGTTATGGCCGATATCGCGGTTCCCACGTGCATCCGCCGCACAATCAGTTTTTGCGAGGCCATTCGCCTGGGCGAGGTCCAGGTCGAGGGCATTCGCGCTCGCTTGGCGCAGACGCCGGCAGAGGCGCTTGCAATTACCGAGGCGGGGGATGTCGCCGTGGTGGTGGACCCCCAGGCACAGATGCTCGGTGAACTCAGGCCAGCGGCCGTGGTAGACGCGATTCTGGCCAAGCGCAATCTGGGCACCACGCGCGACATGGCTCCTGCCGTCATCGCGGTAGGGCCGGGCTTTACCGCGCCGGTCGATTGCGACGCCGTGGTCGAGACCATGCGTGGGCATTTCCTCGGCCGCGTCATCACCCAGGGCTCGCCCCAGCCCAACACGGGCGTGCCGGGTATCATCGCCGGATACGGCAAGGAGCGTGTTATCCACAGCCCCGCCGCCGGTGTGTTTAGGTCCGACCATGCGATCGGCGATATCGTGAGCGCCGGCGAGTGCGTTGGATATGCGGGCGATACGCCCATGTTCACGACGATTGACGGCTGCCTGCGCGGCCTTTTGGCAGATGGCGTTCAAGTCACCGAGGGCTTTAAGTGCGCCGATGTCGACCCGCGCGGTGACGCCAGCTACATCAACTATATTTCGGACAAGGCGACGTCGGTCGGCGGCGGCGTGCTCGAGGCGCTCGCCATGCTCACCGACGTCTTTAGAGGATAGAAGGCGGCAATGGAAAAGCTCGATGTTGTGAATGCGGCGCTTGCCGCCCTGCGTGCTGGCGAGACGTGCGAGCTGGTGGTCGTGGCCGGCACGGCAGGGTCGTCGCCGCGCGGCGTGGGCGCCTGGATGGCCGTCTTTGCCGACGGTAGCCAAGCGGGCACTATCGGCGGCGGCAAGATTGAGCTCTTTGCGCTGGACGAGGCGCGCGAGCTGCTGGCCGGGGGTAAATCGCGTCTGGTCCGCTACACCATGGGCGGCGAGAACTCCGATACCGGCATGATCTGCGGCGGAGCTATTTGCCTGTGCTATCTGCATCTGGATGCGACCCAGGCACCGTTGTTCCAGGAAATTACCGACGTCTTGGTCTATCGGCGCATCGGCGACTTCGTCATCGACTTTAAGCCGTTTATCGCGAGCGCGCTCGAGGGCGATGTGGCCGAGTACCATGGCGAGGAATCGCGCCACACCATTGCGGGCTGCCCCGGGCTTTCGCTGGTGGAGGAGGGGAGTAAGGTCACCTACACCAACGCGGCCTCTGAGATTCCCGCGGCGCACATCGAGACGCTCTGCCCCGAGGGCCTGACCTACATCTTTGGCTGCGGACACGTGGGCGCCGCGACGGCGCGCGTGCTCACGGCGGCGGGCTTTGCCGTCGTGGCGTGCGACGACCGCCCCGGCACGCTGACCCCCGATTGGGTGCCCGGTGTCTACGACCGTCGTCTGGTCGACTACAAGAACCTGAGCGAGCAGTGCCCCATCGGCCCGCGCGACCTGGTGGTCGTGGCCACAGCAGGCCACAAGTCCGATATCGACGTGGTGATTCAGGCCATGCACGCCAAGCCTGCCTACCTGGGCTGTCTGGGTTCGCGCCGCAAGACGGCCTTTGTGCGGGCCCGCTTGGAGCAGGAAGGCTTTACACAGGACCAGATCGACGAGCTGCACCTGCCGATCGGCGTTGCCATCGAGGCCGAGGACCCCGAGGAGATCGCCATCTCCATCGCCGCCGAGATGATTCACCTGCGCCGCACCAAACTCGTCCCCCGCAAGCGCTAATCCCCGTTCCCACCAATAAGTTGCGGTGAAATACGGATTGTTTAAGCCTGTTAGGTCGCCCAACAGTCCCTATTTCACCGCAACTGCTTTTTGGGACCCATTTGTGCGGGGGAGTTGTGGAGTTGTGCAGGCAGACGAGGTTTTTCTGGAAATACGCCCCCGATGCGCGTATAGTACCGATTGTTTTGTCGGCTCCTGCTGCGTCGAGTCCAAACCGCGAAATGCCATGAGCGGCGCGGATGCAGCCAGGAGGCACGAGGACAACCCATCGTGGCCACGCCCCGTGCTTAAAACCCCAAGAAGGAGTGAACAATGGCAGAAGAGAAGTATGTGCCGCGTCTGAAGACCAAGTACAACAACGAGGTCAAGCAGCAGCTTCAGGACAAGTTCCAGTACGAGAACGTCATGATGATCCCCAAGTTTGAGAAGATCGTCGTGAACATGGGTGTCGGCGAGGCCGCTACCGATTCCAAGGCCATCGACGGTGCCGTGCGCGACCTGCGCGCCATCACCGGCCAGCAGCCGATGATCACCCGTGCCCGCAAGTCCATCGCTACCTTCCGTCTGCGCGCTGGTATGCCGATCGGCTGCAAGGTTACCCTGCGTGGCGACCGTATGTGGGAGTTCTTCGATCGTCTGACCTCCGTCGCGATCCCCCGTATCCGCGACTTCCGCGGCATCTCCGCCAAGAGCTTCGACGGCCGTGGTAACTTCTCCATGGGCGTCACCGAGCAGCTCATCTTCCCCGAGATCGACTTCGACTCCGTCGATCACCAGCGTGGTATGGACATCACTTTCGTGACCACCGCCAACACCGATGAGGAGGCCAAGGCCCTTCTGGACGCCTTCGGTTTCCCGTTCAAGAAATAGGTTCACCTGCCCTATAAGCGCCGTTCCCACAAGGGGGCGGCGCTTGGGGCGAACAATACTCTATGTGAGGAGGATATAAGTGGCTAAGACATCGATGATCGTCAAGTGCAATCGCAAGCAGAAGTTCTCTACTCGTGAGTACACGCGCTGCCAGCGCTGCGGCCGTCCGCACTCTGTGTACCGCAAGTTCGGCCTGTGCCGTGTCTGCTTCCGCGAGCTTGCACTCAAGGGCGAGCTTCCCGGCGTTAAGAAGGCCAGCTGGTAAGTCACTACCAGCGTTTCAAGCATCAGTTTGGAACAGGGAAAACGCGCTAAAAAGGCTTTGCCGTTAAGGGCGGCGAAGAACCAAGAGCACGTGTTCATCAAGAACGAAGGAGAATCTGTATGAACCTTACAGACCCGATCGCAGATATGCTTACGCGCATCCGTAACGCTAACTCTGTGAACAAGGCCACGGTCTCCATGCCGAGCAGCAAGAAGCTCGTCGAGATCGCTCGTGTTCTGCACGAGGAGGGCTACATCGAGGGCTACGATGTCGAGGACACCGTTCCCCAGAAGACTCTGCACATCACGCTTAAGTATGGTCCCAAGAAGGCTAAGGTCATCAACGGCATCCGCCGCATTTCCAAGCCGGGCCTGCGTAAGTACACCGGCGTTGCCGACATGCCCCGCGTCCGCGGTGGCCTTGGTACCGCCATTATTTCCACCAGCCATGGCGTCATGACCGACCGCGATGCTCGCAAGCACAACGTCGGCGGCGAGATCATCGCTTACGTCTGGTAATTCGCTCGGTAGGTAGAAGGAAAGGAGATCACCGTGTCTCGTATCGGTAATAAGCCTGTCCAGATTCCCGCCGGAGTCGAAGTGGCAGTCAACGGCAACAACGTTGTCGTCAAGGGCCCCAAGGGCCAGCTCGAGCTCGATGTCTTTGAGAAGCTCGCTATCAACGTCGAGGACAACGTCCTCACCGTTTCCCGTCCCGACGACGAGCGTGAGACCCGTGCCCGCCACGGCCTCACCCGCGCCCTCATCCACAACATGGTTGTTGGCGTTTCCGAGGGCTTCGAGAAGAAGCTCGAGCTCGCCGGCGTCGGTTACCGCGTGCAGCAGAAGGGCAAGAACCTCGAGTTCTCCCTGGGCTTCTCGCACCCCGTGATCGTCGAGGCTCCCGAGGGCATCACCTTCGAGGTTCCCGACAACACCCACGTGAACGTCAAGGGTATCAACAAGCAGCAGGTCGGTCAGATCGCCGCTGAGATCCGCGGCCATCGTCCTCCCGAGCCTTACAAGGGCAAGGGTATCCACTACGTTGGCGAGCACATCCGCCGCAAGCTGGGTAAGGCCGCCAAGTAGTCGTAACCGACTCACTCGCATAAGACCAGCACCCCGTCAGGTGCTGGCAAGATCAACCTTTTTAGGAGTTTACGTATGAACAAGCATAAGGCGAAGCTGGAAGGCCTCAAGCGTCGTCAGCGTCGTGTTCGCGGCAAGGTCTCGGGTACCTCCGAGCGTCCGCGTCTTCGCGTGACCCGTACTAACGCCAACATCTATGCCCAGATCATCGACGACAGCAAGGGCTCCAGCCTGACGCTCGTCTCTGCCTCGACCCTCGAGGCCGAGTTCAAGGGCACCCACACCTCGAACAAGGAGGCTGCGGAGAAGGTCGGTCAGCTCGTTGGCAAGCGCGCCATCGAGGCCGGCATCACCAAGGTCGCCTTCGATCGCGGTGGCCGTATCTACCATGGCCGCGTCAAGGCCCTCGCCGACGGTGCTCGTGCCGCCGGTCTCGAGTTCTAGGAGGTATGTAGCACATGGCTCGTAATCAGAAGCAGCAGCGCGAGGCCTCCGAGTTCGAGGAGCGCGTCGTTTACATCAACCTCGTGTCGAAGACCGTCAAGGGTGGTCGTCGCATGAGCCTCGTCGCTCTCGTCGTCGTTGGCGACGGCAAGGGCAACGTCGGCGTTGGCATGGGCAAGTCCGCTGAGGTGCCCCTGGCCATCTCCAAGGCGTCTCTCGATGCCAAGAAGAACATGTTCCACGTGCCGGTGACCGAGCAGGGCACCATCCCGCACGAGGTTCTCGGCCACTTTGGTGCCGGCCGCATCATCATCAAGCCCGCTGTCGAGGGTACCGGCGTTATCGCCGGCGGCGCTGTGCGTCCCCTCTTTGAGCTTGCTGGCATCAAGAACGTCCTGTCCAAGTCCCTCGGTACCGACAACGGCCTCAACATCATCAAGGCTGCCGTCGAGGGCCTCAAGGAGCTCTCCAGCCCTGAGGACGTCGCGGCTCGCCGTGGCCTGACGGTCTCCGAGATGTTCGTCGGTAAGGAGAACTAAGCATGGCTGACACCATCAAGATCAAGCAGGTCCGCAGCACCAACGGTTGCAAGCAGGACCAGGTCCGTACTGTCCGTGCCCTCGGTCTCCACAGGATCCGCGAGGTTCGCGAGATTGCTGACAACGAGTCCGTCCGCGGCATGATCTTCAAGGTTAAGCACCTTGTCGAGATTGTAGAGGAGTAGCAAATGCAGCTTCACGATCTTACTCCCGCGCCCGGTTCCACCAAGAACCGCAAGCGCGTCGGCCGTGGCAATTCTTCGGGTCACGGCACCACTTCTGGCCGCGGCCAGAAGGGCCAGGGTTCCCGCTCTGGCGGCACCAAGGGTGCCGGCTTCGAGGGTGGCCAGACTCCGCTGGCTATGCGCCTGCCCAAGCTTCCGGGCTTCCGCAACCCCCGTCGTATCGAGTACACCGCTGTTAACGTTGAGCGTCTCGAGCGTAAGTTTGAGGACGGCGCTGTGATCGACGGTGCCGCTCTTAAGGCCGCTCGCATCACCAAGAGCGAGTTCGAGCCCGTCAAGGTGCTCGGCAATGGTGAGCTCACCAAGAAGTTCACGGTCAAGGTCGACAAGGTCAGCGCTTCTGCGCAGGCCAAGATCGAGGCCGCCGGCGGAAAGGTCGAGCTGCCGTGCTAAATGGTCTTAAGAATGCTTTCCGCATCAAAGAATTGCGCGAAAAGATTCTTTTTACCATAGCTATGCTCGTCGTGTACCGCATTGGTGCGCACGTTCCTGTGCCCGGCATTCCCTTCCAGGGGATGCTGGGCCTTTTCTCGACCGATAATAATTCGGTCGCCGCAGGTGCTATGGCCCTCCTGAATCTTTTCTCTGGCGGCGCTTTGAGCTATGTGTCGGTGTTTTCGCTGGGCATCATGCCTTACATCACCAGCTCGATCATCCTCCAGATGCTCCAGGCCGTCGTGCCTTCCCTGCATGAGCTTGCCCGCGAGGGCGAGGTCGGTCAGACCAAGATTACGCAGTATTCGCGTTACCTCACCCTGGCTCTGGCAATCCTCAACTCCGTGGGTTACCTCTTCCTCTTTAAGAGCTTCGGCATCAGCTTTAATGGCGCCGGCGCTCCCGAGATCATCTTCGACCTCATGGTCGTCGGTACGCTCACTGCGGGCGCCATGCTGATCATGTGGATTGGTGAGCTCATCACCCAGCGCGGTATCGGCAATGGCATGTCGCTGATCATCTTCGCGAACATCATGGCCGGTCTGCCGCAGGCTATCTTCTCCAGCACTGAGGGCAATGCCGGTGGCATCATCACCATGGTGATCATCTGCGCCATCATCCTGCTGGTTATCCCGCTGATTGTTTTCCTTGAGCGCGGCCAGCGCCGCATCCCGGTCTCCTACGCCAAACGCGTCGTGGGCCGTCGCATGATGGGTGGCCAGACCACCTACCTGCCCATCAAGGTCAACACCGCGGGTGTCGTGCCGATCATCTTCGCTTCGGCGCTGCTGTACTTCCCGGCTCAGATTGCCGTGTTCTTCCCCGGCATCGGCTGGATTCAGGCAGTTGCCTCTGCGCTTTCGACCGGTTGGCTCAACTGGGTGCTTAACGTTGTCCTCATCGTGTTCTTCGCGTACTTCTACACCTCCATGGTGTTCAACCCCGATGACACGGCCGACAACCTTAAGAAGCAGGGCGGCTTTATTCCGGGCGTCCGTCCGGGTAGGGCTACCGCGGCCTACATCAAGAACGCGCTCAACAAGATCACGCTTCCCAGCGCTGTCTTTTTGGCGCTCATCGCCATCGTGCCTTCGATCATCTTCTCCTTCACGGGTAACCATCTGATCCAGGCTTTTGGCGGCACGTCCATCCTCATCATGGTCGGCGTCGTGCTCGACACGGTCGATAAGCTCGAAGGCCAGATCAAGATGTATGATTACGATGGATTCTTTAAATAGGCTAGAGGAGGATTGCTCATGAACCTCGTATTGCTCGGAGCTCCGGGTGCCGGTAAGGGCACCGTCGCACAGGAGCTCGTCGCCGAGTTTGGCGTCGCTCACATTTCCACGGGCGACCTGCTGCGTGCTGCCGTCAAGGGTGGCACCGAGCTTGGTATTCAGGCTAAGAAGTACATGGACGCTGGCGAGCTCGTTCCCGACCAGCTCGTGATCGACCTTGTCAAGGAGCGCCTTGCCGCCGATGACGCCCAGCAGGGCTTCATCCTCGACGGCTTCCCGCGCAACACCGCCCAGGCCGTGACGCTCGATTCCGAGCTCTCCGCCATGGGTCGCGAGATCGACTGTGCCCTTCTGGTCGATGTGGCCCCCGAGGTCATTATCGATCGTCTGTCTTCGCGTCGCACCTGCCGTGCCTGCGGTTACACCGGCACCGCTGCCGATGCTACCTGCCCCAAGTGCGCAGGCGAGATGTATCAGCGCGACGACGACAAGCCCGAGACCATTAAGAACCGTCTCGACGTCTACGAGAAGTCCACGAGCCCGCTCGTCGACTACTATCGTGGCCAGGGTCTGCTCAAGTCGGTCAACGGTGACCAGGCTCGCGAGACCGTGTACGGGGATGTCAAAGAGGCTCTCGGTCTATGATCAAGATTAAGTCTGCGACGCAAATCGAGCAGATGAAGAAGGCAGGAGCGCTATCTAAGATGGCGCTCCGCCACGTTGGAGCCATGGTGCGCCCTGGTGTTTCGACCTTTGAGCTTGATCAGCTTGCGGAACAGATTATCCGCATGCATGGTGGCACCCCGGCCTTTAAAGGTTACGGCGGGTTCCCCGGTACCATCTGTGCATCGATTAACGATGCCGTGGTACATGGTATTCCCAACCCCGACATGATCCTGCGCGATGGCGATATCATCTCCATCGATACGGGAGCTGTTGTCGACGGTTGGGTCGGCGATAACGCTTGGACGTTTTTCGTCGGTACCCCCACGCCCGAGGCCAAGGCCCTGTGCGAGGTTACGCGCGATTGCCTTAAGGCTGCAATCGGGCAGGCTGTTCCCGGTAACCATATCGGGGACGTCGGTTATGCCGTCCAGTCCCTCGCCGAGTCTCACGGCTATGGCGTGCTTCGCGATTATGTGGGGCATGGTATTGGCCATGTGATGCACGAGGACCCCAACGTTCCGAATTACGGAAAGAAGGGGAGGGGCGTTCGTCTCCAGGCCGGAATGGTCATTGCCATCGAGCCGATGGTCACGATGGGTTCCAACCATGTGAGCACGGGCTCCGACGGTTGGATCGTCGCGACCAACGACCACCTGCCCGCCGCGCACTACGAGAACACCGTCGCCATTACCAATGACGGCCCGGTGATTCTCACCACGGATGCGCAAGGTGCTTGGTGTTCGCTCCAAGGCGGAGAAATGTAAAAGTCGCCGCCCCCTGATGCCCAACCTCGCCTTTCAATTTCGAAGGCATGACCCCAAGGTCTATGCCTTCTCATTTCAAGGCGATCTTGGGCATCAGGGAACGGCTTTGTTTTACATTTCAAATGTAACAAGTTCCACTTAGTTGTGGAGCCATTACGAAGTTATTACGATGCGTGCATACGTGTTGTAGAATACTCAATCGCTGTCGTTTTCTAGAGAAAGATGATTGCTTGTGAAGAAGGAAGACGCAATTGAGCTCGAGGGTACGGTAAAAGAGCCGCTGCCCAACGCCATGTTTAAGGTCGAGCTCGAGAACGGTCATTCGGTTCTGTGCAACATTTCTGGCAAGATCCGAATGAATTACATCCGCATTCTCCCCGGTGACAGGGTTGTCGTGGAGCTTTCCCCGTACGACCTGACCCGCGGCCGCATCACCTATCGCTATAAATAGCGGCACGCATACACGCTCTTTTCCGACTGCAGGCTTAGCTCAACCTACGGTCGGTTTGCGTGTGAAGACCAGCCATAGTTTTAAACGCCTGCGGCTGGGCGAGTAGATAGTAGGGAAGTAGTTTGAGCGCTACCGAAAGGAAGAACGATGAAGGTACGTCCTTCGGTCAAGAAGATGTGCGATAAGTGCAAAATCATTAGGCGCCATGGCAAGGTCCTCGTCATTTGCGAGAATCCCCGTCATAAGCAGCGTCAGGGTTAAGAGAGGAGACTACGTTGGCCCGTATTAATGGTGTCGACCTCCCGCGTGAGAAGCGCGTTGAGATCGGTCTGACCTACATTTACGGCATCGGCCGCACCACTGCGACGAAGATTTGCGTCGAGTGCAACGTTAACGTGGATACGCGCGTTAAGGACCTCACCGAGGATGAGGTTAACGCCATCCGCGATTATATCGATAAGAACCAGATCATGGTTGAGGGCGACCTCCGCCGTGAGCGCAACCAGAACGTCAAGCGCCTTATGGACATCGGCTGCAACCGCGGCCTTCGTCACCGCAAGGGCCTCCCGGTCCGCGGCCAGCGCACCCACACTAACGCTCGTACCCGCAAGGGCCCGAAGCGTCAGATCGGTGCTAAGAAGAAGAAATAAGGAGCGCTAGATAGATGGCTACTGCTAAGAAGAACGTTCGCGCTGCCCGTCTGAAGCGCGCGGACCGTAAGAACATTTCCGTGGGCCAGGCTCACATTCGTTCTACGTTCAACAACACGATCGTTTCGATCACCGATCCCCAGGGCAACGTCATTTCCTGGAAGTCGGCTGGCCAGGTGGGCTTCAAGGGCTCCCGTAAGTCCACGCCGTTCGCTGCCCAGATGGCTGCCGAGGCTGCTGCCAAGCAGGCCATGGAGCACGGTATGAAGAAGGTTTCCGTCTTCGTCAAGGGCCCCGGCTCCGGTCGTGAGACCGCCATCC
>USTC01000015.1 GCA_900557505.1 uncultured Collinsella sp. | reverse complement strand
ATGACATTACGGCACACATGCATACCAACACTATGAGCCTGCATACCCTTGACGAGCGCGACGTTCTTGAGCAGCTCAGGATAGGCCTCGCCCATCTGAGCGTTGACCTCGTCGATAAACTTGGTCAGGAAGGCGCCCTCGATGCCCAGCAGGCGACCGTGGAACACGGCGCGGCGGAGCAGGCGGCGAAGGACGTACTCGCGACCCTCGTTACCGGGGAGGATGCCATCCGAAATCATAAAGTCGACGGCACGGGAGTGGTCGGCGATGATGCGAAGAGATCGGCTGGCACCGGAGTAATCGTCGGCGTCATAGGTCTTGCCGCTGATCTCCTCGCCCAGCTTGATGAGATGCTGCATCAAGTCGCCGTCGTAATTGGCGGTCTTGTGCTGCATGATGGCGGCCATGCGCTCAAGGCCCATGCCCGTATCGAGGTTGCGGTGCGGCAGCTCCGGCATGGAGCCGTCCTCCTGGCGGTCATACTGGGTAAAGACGAGGTTCCAGAACTCCAGGAAGCGGTCGCAGTCGCAGCCGGGCTTGCAGTCGGGGCTGCCGCAGCCGACCTCCTCGCCCATGTCAAAGTAGATCTCGGAGCACGGACCGCAGGGGCCGGTGGGGCCAGCGGCCCAGAAGTTGTCGTCCTCGCCCAAACGGGAGATGTGGTCCTCGGCAACGCCCAGAGAGCGCCACACGTCGTGGGTCTCGTCGTCCTCGGTAAAGACGGTGAAGTACAGGCGGTCAAGCGGCAGCTTGAACTCCTTGGTGATGAGCTCAAAGGCCCAGGCGCAAGCCTGCTCCTTGGAGACGCCGCCAAAAGAGAAGTCGCCGAGCATCTCGAAGAAGGACAGGTGACGGCCGTCCTCGCCAATGCAATCGATGTCGTTGGTGCGGACGCACTTCTGGCAGGAAATCGCGCCGATCTCCTTCATGGTCTTCTTGCCCTGGTAGTACTCCTTAAACTGGTTCATGCCGGCGTTGGCAAGCAGCAGCGAAGGATCGTCGGGGACGAGGGACGAAGAAGGATAGAGCTTAAGACCGCGCACCTCAAAGAAGTTGAGGAACTTGGAGCGAATCTCGGCCGTAGTCATTGACGGGTAGTCAGCACTCATAGAGGGAATCTCCTCGGTTTCACATCGAAACAGTTCAAACGTAACGATATTACCATCCCGCCGCGCCCATGCAAAAAAAGAGGGCCGCCAAACAGCGACCCTCCAGCGAAAGTGCATGTTAGCACGTATGAATGTTAACCCGAATTACCCCGCTAGTTGTCGTCATCGTCCATGGAGCCGTCGATGCCGGTTTTGGTATCGTCGTCCGAGTCGGAGTCATCGTCTTTGGCGAAGGGGTTCTTGAAGAAGCCCGTGGCATCGGGCTGCAGACCAGAGAGCTTAATCCAGGGATTATCGAGCTCGGGCTTGGGCATGGCCTTGGCCTCGGGCGCAGTCTCGTTACCGATGAGCTCGGACTCATAGATGAATGTATCGTCTCCAAGCGCGTCATAGGCGGCGACCGGGTTGCCTTCGGCATCGCGATACGGCGTGCCCTTAAACACGGCGCCGTCGTATGCCACGAGCTGACGGCCGGTCTCGTTCTCAAAGTAATAGACAAAGATGCCCTTGAGGGCCGCACACAGCGGAATGGCAATGATCATGCCAATGGGACCCATGAGCGCCGAACCAATAACGAGAGCCGTGAGGCTCATGATGGGATGCACCTGCACCGAGCTTTGCATAACTTTAGGCGAGATAACGTTATCGGTGACGTTTTGCGCGACCATCGTCACGATGAGCGTCCATAACGCCAACATGGGGCTGAACATAAAGCCGAGCACCGTGGCGATTGCTGCGCTCACCCAGGGACCGACGACCGGAACCAAGTGCATGATGCCAGTGAAGATAGCCATGAGCGCCGCATACGGATGGCCGATAATCAGGAAGCCGATAAAGGCGAGGAAACCACCGCAGATGGACGTCACGACCATACCGCGCATGTAGCCGCCGACAGAGCGAGAAAGGATGGCGACCATAAAGCGGTACGAGGTCTCCTTCTCCTGACCGATAATGGTACAGACCTCGTGGTGCATGCGGGGGTAGTCGCAGGCCAACCAATAGGCAAGTACCAGGCCAAGGAAGATAACGAACAGTTGCGAGGCTGTGTTGGTAATGAGCGGGAATACACCGCGACCGAGCTCGGCAGCGATTTGCGAGACGTACTTCGACGCCACGGTAACCAGCGAAGAAAGATTGTCGTCCAGATACTCCTTGAGCGGCGTGTTGTTGAGCGTCTTGGCGTGTGAGATCATCTCATTGAGGTCGCCGCCCGCAACGCGAAGCTGCGCGGGCAGACGGCTCAGGACTTCCATAATCTGGCCAAACAGAATCGGCGACAGGATGCAGACGACGCCGACGAGCACCGCCACAACCACGATGAGCGCGATGAGCGAACCGAAGCCACGACCGACGCCGTGATGCTCGAGCCAGTTGGTGATCGGCGACATCACAAAAGCGATGATGGAACCGACAGCGAGAAACTCGATAACCGGCGCCAGGATTCCCATAAGGTTAAAGATGACAGCGGCGATAACGATGCAACCGACGACGGACCAAATGCGAAGCGTCAGAATGCGGGTATCGCGCAGCGTGCGGTCGGATTGTTGGGGGTGGTCATTCATGAACGAACCATCACTCCGTCGGGGTCAATCTTGTCTTGAATCTTCTTAAGGGTACGGCGAAGCAGACGCGAGACCTGCACCTGCGAGATGCCCAGCTTCTTGGCAATCTCAATCTGAGTCATGCCCTTCACAAAGCGCAGCTCGATAACCTCGCGCTCACGCGGCGAGAAATCGCGAATGGCCTCCTCGATCACCAGGCGGTCATCGGTGAAGTCGAGCTCGTTGTCATCATCGGCGTAACGGTCGAGAATCGAGGGCGCATCGTCGGAATCGGACGCACCAGGAGCCTCGATGGGCACCGAGGTATAGGCCGAAGACGATTCCATAGCCTCGAGGACCTCATCGACAGTCACATCTAGATACTCAGCGATCTCCTCAACCTTGGGCGAACGCTGCAGCTCGTTGGTAAGTTTGTCAGTAGCCTGGTTGACCTTGGCCGAGAGCTCCTGCAGACGACGCGGTACGCGCACACTCCAGCCCTTGTCTCGAAAATGGCGTTTGATCTCGCCCAGGATAGTGGGTGTCGCAAACGTCGTGAACTCGAGTCCGCGCTCGGGATCAAAACGGTCGATAGCCTTGAGCAAGCCCAGATAGCCGACCTGCATGAGGTCGTCGAGCGGCTCGCCGCGATTCTTAAATTTGTTGGCAAGAAACCTTACCAGGTTCATATGGGACATGACGAGCTGCTCACGGGCGTCCGGATCACCGGTCTCCTTGTAACGACGAAACAGCTCGCGGGTTTTCTCCTTGTCCCAAGCGGTCTTGCCGCTCCGGGAACGTTCGGTCATATTAGATATCCGCCTTGAGGTCGAGGGAAAGCGTCAGGGGCGCCGTAGTCTTTTCGTAGGAGTCGCACACGCTCGCGAGGATGAGCTCGGCATACACCGCAGCCTGGTCGTCTTCATCGACCGTAGCCTGGTCGCCAAAGGTAATAGTCATGCCAACGTGGGTCTCATCGACATCGAATTTGATGGTGATGTCATCGCAGTCGACCGCGGTGCAACCAAAGATGAAAGCCTCCTCAGCAGCCATGCGGATGTCCTCGATGCGATCGACAGACATAGAGCACAGGGCACCAACGTTGGCTGCCGTCATGCGCACAAGGCGAGCGAGACGCGGGTCACCGGCAACGGTCAGCGTGATAGGGCAGGTTGCTTCGCTACTCATCGCAGGACTCCTCAGAGGTCTCGGCGGGCGTATAGGTGTAATACTGAGCCGGCTTGGATACAGACTTCTGACCATCATCGTCGCCCGCGTCGGCCTCGTCCTCGCCAATTAGGACGCGCTCGGTAGGCTGCTCGGCCTCCGCAGCGGCAGCGGCGAGCTTGCGATCGGCGTCGGCTGCAGGAGCCTTCACCTTATTGAAGAGCTTCTGCACAGCACCGGCGGCAGAGTCGGTCACGCTCGACACAGCATTGCTGGCCTCGGCCATGCTGCCCGTAACCTCGGAAATGTCGCGAACCACGGCTTCGACCTCTACGAGATTGGAGGTAAGGGCATCAACTGCCGTCTTGCTCGACTTAAGCAGCGGCTCCATCTGGGCAAGCGCCGGCGTAAGCTCATCGACAGCGCCATCGAGCTTTGCCACCACAGGCTGAGCCTCGGCGATGGTGTTGTTGAGGTCGTTCACGGTCTTATCGAGCGAGTCGACAACATTGCGGGTCTTGCGCAGGGTAAGCGCGAGCTCAGCGATGGCCCACACGCCGGCAACGGCGAGCAGCAGCAGGGCGATTTGAATGGGACTCATGCAAGCCTCCCAAAGGAATCGATATACAAACGGTTTCCATGGTACCCCAAAGGGGACCGAACATGCCATTAGCAGCAACGTGGGACAAAATTATCAGCAGCTACTTCGGTGCATTCCCGCTGCGGTCGCATTCACTTTGCTCTACGCGCCACTCTTCCCAACCGCGGCCGGCAGGCTGCCAAAATGCACCGCGTTCCAAGCCTTCGGGCAAATAGCGCTGATCGACCCAGCCTTCGGGATAATCATGTGGATACTTATACACACCGTATTCATCGCTGCCCGGGCGATGGCGATCGCGCAGATAACTCGGCACCTCGCGAAGCCCACTAGAATGGATATCGGCCAGCGCCGCATCGATCGAAGCCTCACACGCGTTGGATTTTGGCGCCAAGCACACATAGAGTGCAGCCTGAGCCAAGTTAATGCGGCACTCGGGATAGCCAATGACCTCGGCAGACTTAAACGCGGCATGCGCCACCAAAAGCGCCTGCGGGTCGGCGTTGCCAACATCCTCAGAAGCGTGAATCATAATACGGCGAGCGATAAACTTAGGATCCTCCCCAGCATCGATCATGCGCGCGGGAGCCAATAGATCGTGGCATCGGGGTCGCTGCCGCGCATGGACTTGATGAACGCACTGATGATGTCGTAGTGCATGTCGCCGTTTTTGTCATACGTAAAGCCGCGACGCGGGTTGGCAATCTTCACGTCATCCACGGTGATGGGATAGCGCTCCCCCGCCGCGGGCGCTGGCGTTCCCTCGGTATCAGGACGCGTGACGGCAATCTCGCTCGCAAGCTCGAGCGTCGTGAGCGCCGAGCGAGCGTCACCCGCTGCCAGCGTGCAGATGGTCTTGACCGTATCCTCATCGGCCGAGAACTTACCGTTCAAGCCCTGCGGTGCCTCAAGCGCACGTTCAATCAGCGTGGCGATATCCTCATCCTTCAGATGCTCAAGCTCCACAACGCGACCACGTGAGAGCAGTGCCGAGTTGACCTCGAAGTACGGGTTCTCCGTCGTAGCGCCAATCATAATGACGGTACGGTTCTCAACTGCATGCAGCAGGGCATCCTGCTGCGACTTAGAGAAGCGGTGAATCTCATCGATGAATAGAATGGTACGGCGGTCGTACGTATTCAGGCGCGTCTTGGCCTCATCAATCACGCGACGCAGGTCCTTCACGGTACCCGTGACGGCGCTGACCTCGACAAACTCGCTCTTGGTATGGTTGGCGATAATGTGGGCCAGCGTCGTCTTGCCCGTACCGGCAGGCCCGTACAGAATCACGCTCGAAAGCACGTCGTGCTCGATCGCGGCACGCAGCCACGAGCCCTTACCGACGGCCTTTTGCTGACCCACGTACTCGTCGAGCGAATTGGGACGCATGCGCACCGCGAGCGGCGCATTTTTAAAGGAACGCTCGCGCGTCGAGACAGAAAAAAGGTCGTCCATAGCCATCCCATGCATCAATCAAAAGCTTTGTTCGTCAACAGTATACCGAATATATACGAACTACCGTTCGTTAATATAGGTACGGTGCGGAAACTTCAATCCCGGGAACAACTTGCTCGTGAGCTCGCAGAAATAGCCATCCGTCATGCTCGCGATGTAATCCACCACCGCTTGATCTTTGTCGTCCTGCCAGGCATAGGCTCGATCGTAGTAGGAAAGCTGCTGCTCGATGCGCGAAATATGGTGCTTAAAGATGTAAGAGGACTCGTCGCCACTGTTTAGATCCCGCAGGCAACGGTCGTAGAGCTTTACGAACGCCTCGCGCAGCTCCGCCTCGGAATCGCCTTCGATACCGCCCTTGCTATAGATCTTCTCGTAGTTCTCGCGCTTGGCTCGGCGAATTTCCTCAAACAGGTCCTCGCTCATCTCGATGCGCGGCTTACCATAGCTATGCTCCACGATATCGATGGAAGCATGCGTAAGGATCCAACTGTTGTAGGCACCGCCCCGGCCATCATCAAAAGCGTCGGGTGACAGCAGGCCCGCCGCGATCGCATCCTGACGGTCACGACCGACGTAGGCAAGAATATCCGAGATGCGAACAACGCAGCCCTCGAGCGTCATGGGACGCAGATGCCCAATTGCGCTATAGCCCGTGGCAATGCAATCCTCAACCGTCTGGTCAAACTGGTTAAAGGAGCCCATGTCCGAGAGCTCAAACACACGCTGCTCGTACTCGCCGTTATGGCATAGCACGCCGTCGAGCGTCTGGAGCGACACGTTGCGGCCGTACAGCGCGTCGACCACGCGGACCGACTGCACGTTATGGAAAAAATAACGCCCCGTACGCTCATGATAGATATCGTTGAGGAAGCGCTCTCCGGCATGACCAAAAGGTGTGTGTCCCAAGTCGTGGCCAAGGCCAATCGCCTCGATCAGATCGCAATTGAGCCCCAGGGCGCGACCGATATCGCGCGCAATGCGCGAGACAAGCTGCACGTGCAAACCGCGGCGTGACAGATCGTCATTGCTACGGAAGCTAAAGACCTGCGTTTTACCTGCATAACGGGTGTACGCCGGAAGATGAAGTATCTTTTCGGTATCGCGCATAAACGCCGGACGCATAAGCGTACCTTTGTCGGCGTCGCGATCAATACGACGAATGACCTGATCGTCGTTGCAACGATACGGGTTGACATAGCCCGAAGCAAGATCGGCGGCAATGCGCTCGACAAGTTCGGGCGACAACGCCGAGGGAATACGGTCCATGCGCGCCTTAATGACGGCCGTTTCTTGATTAATTGCCATGGCATGCTCCTTAAGAAGGATGCGCAATCGGTTACAAAGTGCAGCCCACGACCTCGATTATGGCAAAAATCGGCACCAAAAACGGGAGCAATGGCAGGGAGCGCGATTTTGTGAAGAGGCAGGAGAGGGCCAGGGCCAGGAGTGCGACGGCAAATGCCACGATGCCACCCATAGGGTCGAGCGTGCAAAGCGCGAAGAGCGCCTTGGCATCCCCCATGCCGATGCCCGGGATTTGGCGAAGACGACGCCAGAGGGACTCAGTCAGCACGAGAGCAAGATAGACGATGACCGCAAGACCGGCATGGTCAAGCGCCGTGTTAACGCCTTTGTCGAGCCAAACGCCCACTAACGCCGTCACCGCACACGCACCGGCAAGCTCATTGGGAAAACGTCGCTGACGGGCATCAATCGCCGCGCCGGCAAAGATGCAAATCCAAAACGGGATATAAAACATCGAGTGCCTCCTCGAGCTGCATCGCAAAAGCAAAAACCATCACAAAGGTGCCGGCCCCCTTTGCGGTGGTTTTGGTGGTGGTTATTTGGCGCCTTGCATGACCTCGTCGAGGGTGACGTTTACGGCATGCTGGGTAGGAACCCAGTCGACCTTCAGGAACAGCGCGGCCACCGTGATAGGGATATAGCTGAACATAAAGATCGGGAAGGTAAACAGGTTAGTCACCAGACGCCACTTTTGCGCGCAGTGAATATGCTTGTACTCAAAGATAGTCGTGAGCAGCGCCAGGATAAAGAAGGTCTGGTACATCATGGCGAAGGTCATAATGAGCGACGCGGCACAGGCCTGCATCTCGACTTCGGTAGCCAAAAAGCCGTGCGAGAGTCCACCCACGATCAGGAACGTCGCATTGGCGAGCATCGAGATGAGCGACAGCAGCATACCCGGGGCGATCGTCATGAACATGTCGTAGGCGGCAAAGCGATGGTAGCGGAAGGTCGACTTGACCAGATGCTTACCGTAAGTAAAGAACACCTGGTAGAAGCCCTTGGTCCAACGCATGCGCTGTTTCCAGGACGCCTTAAACGTCACGGGTTGTTCGTCAAAGAACTCCGCCGGCGCATAGCCAATGCGAATGCCGTGAATGGCGCAGAACGTGGTGAACTGAATGTCCTCGGTCAGCGTGTGGAACTGCCAACCGTGCATGCCCTCGATAACGCTGGCGGAGATGAGGTAGCCCGAACCAGAGACAGCGCAAGAAGTCTTGCAAATGTTGCGCGCGTTGTTGAGAAAGCGCGCCTCGCGTAGATACCACGTGGCATTAGCAGCCGAGATCCACGAGCTGCCGAAGTTCTTGGAATTGCGATAGCTCGTGACCACATGGAAGCCCTGGTCAAAGGCATCATTCATCTTGGAAACGTAATCGCGGGAGATAACGTTATCGGCATCGAAGATAAAGTAGCCCTCAAACGTGTCGGGATACTCGTTGAGAATGCGGTCGAAGCCAAAGTCCATGACCCAGCTCTTGCCCTTGCGGGCCAGGTCATTGCGCTCGAAAACAATGGCACCGGCCTCGCGCGCGAGCTGTGCCGTGTTGTCGGTGCAGGCATCGGCGACCACGAAAACCTCGATGAGCTCGGACGGATAATCCTGGTCCTTGATGGAGCGAACGAGGTTGGCGATCACGGCCTCCTCATTATGCGCCGCGATAAAAAAGGCATAGCGATGGAGTTTTTTGGCCTTGGGAGGCGCGACCTCGCCACGAAGAGCGCCAATGACAAAGAAGACCACCTGGTACAGAAAGCAGACCGTGAGCAGCGTGACGACAATCTGGTTGAAGATCACGATGGGTGTGTTGGTTTGTAAAAAGGCGAGCATGCAGGCTCCCGAGAACGCGTTACGTAAACAAACGTATATCTTACCGCAGGCTAACCGAGTTCAAGAAACCACCTAATACTGGCTAGGCTTCGAGCAGACCGAGCTGCGGGACAATTTCGTCACCGGCGGCAGTGCGGCCGAGCGAACGCGGGGCCAAATCATCCAGAACCGCCGCAAGGTCCCACGGCAGCTCGTCGCGGCACTCAATGCGCTCCCCCGTCACGGGATGGTCGAATGCGACGCGCCAAGAATGAAGGAATTGCCTGGTCAGGCCCTGATCGGCGCGTGCATCGCACTTGCCGTAGAGCGGATCGCCCACGCAGGCGTGGTTGATATGACGCATGTGTACGCGAATCTGATGCGTACGGCCCGTAAACAGGTGGCACTCGACGAGCGTATAGCCGTCGTCAAAACGCGTGGAATCGTAGCGCTCAAGGACCTTAAAGGTCGTAATGGCCTGGCGCGCAAAGGGGTCATCAGAAACCGCCATCTTGACACGGTCGCGCGTAGACCGGGCAATGCCGGTGTTAATGGTGCCCTCATCCATAGCGATATGACCGTGAACGAGCGTAATGTAGCGGCGGTCGAGCGTGCGCGTACGGATAAGGTTTTGGAGCGCGCGCTGGGTGTCGTCGTCCTTTGCCGCAAGCATGAGACCCGAGGTATCGCGATCCAGGCGATGCACAATACCGGGGCGGTCCTCGCCCTGCACGGTGCCCAGATGGTCGATACCACAGTGATAGACCAGGGCATTCGCGAGCGTACCGCTCTCATGACCATGTGCAGGATGGCACACCAGGCCGCGCTGCTTGGAGAGCACAATGAGATAGTCGTCCTCATAGCGAATATCGAGCGGGATGGCCTCGGGAATCACATCGGTGGGATCGTGTGGCTCGGGCAGATCGACCGAAATACGGTCGCCGACTCGCACGGCGTACTTTTTGGACAGGCAGGTCTCGCCATTGACACATACGGCACCGCCCTCAATCAGATGCGCGCAGGCAGAGCGCGTGGGACAGCCATCGTTGGCGCCCAGATAGGCGTCAAGACGCTGACCAGCGGAATCATCGGCAACGAGAATATGGATGTCGGCCATTAACGCTCATTCCTTTCGCGAATCTTGCGGGCACGCTCCCCACGTTGTTTAGCCTTGCGCATGGCGCGGGCCTGTCGCGGACGCATCCATCCGTGTGGCGGACGGAACAGTGGACTGCCGATGAGTTTGTGGGCCTCCATGATGTCGCGCAGATAACGCTTGGTGGTTACGTGCGCTCCCTGCAGATGATGGAAGGTGTGGT
>USTC01000014.1 GCA_900557505.1 uncultured Collinsella sp. | reverse complement strand
CGCTGCACCCGCCATGACCATGCCGGGGATGCAAAAGCCGCACTGCACGGCGCCCACGGCGCCAAAGGCGTACACAAAGGCCTCGCGCACGTCCTCGGGCAGGCCCTCGACGGTCACGATGTTGCGACCGGCGGCAAGAGCGGTGGTCAGCACGCACGCCTTCACAGCCGTACCGTCCACGTGGATGGTGCAGGTACCGCACGCGCCCTCGGAGCAGCCGTCCTTGGCGGAATGGATATGCAAGTCGTCGCGCAGATAGCGCAGCAGCGGTTTATTTTGGGTCGTCGTGTGCTCGATGCCGTTAACGGTAAAAGTGAATTCCTGTGCCATGGTGATTCCCTTCTACACGCCGGCGGCGATGCCGGTACGGTCGTGGATGGCGGCATGCGGGCAGACGACGGCGCACATGCCGCACGACAGGCAATCTGCGCCGTCGATATGGGCGCAGTTGTCCTCGATACGGATAGCGCCGGCAGGGCACTTTTTGGCGCACATGCCGCAACCGATGCAGCTCGTGTCGCAGATCTTGCGGGCGATGGCGCCCTTATCGGTGTTGTTGCAGCGCACCAGGATATTCTGGTAGCCGGGGACGAAGGCAATCACGCGCTGCGGGCACGCCATGCCGCACAGGCCACAGCCCGTACACTTTGAGCGATCCACGCGGGCGATGCCATCGACCAGCGCAATGGCGCCGTGGGGGCAGGCCGTGACGCAGGCGCCACAGCCAATGCAGCCTTCGTTGCAGCGGGCGTCGCCGCCTGCGGAGGCACAACCGCTTCCGCAGGCAACGTAGGCCACGTTATGTTGAATGGATTTGGCCATAAGAGACTCGCCTATTTCTTAAGAAGGTACGGATAGTTGTCGCGCACGGCCTTGATGGTCAGGCGGACGGCCTCGGGAAGACCGGTGTTGACGGCATCGACCGAGACGGTGCGGACCGTGCCGGCGACGCGGACCTTAAAGTGATCCTCGTCCACGGCCAGGAAGCCCTCGTTCTCGGAGTTCTCCATGTCCTGCTCGCTCCAGAACAGGGTGAGCTTGTCCTTGTAGGGACGACCCTCCTGGTAGGGGCAGAACACGGCGCAGTTGCCGCACTCGTTGCACATGCCGTCGACATGGACGACCTGATGCTTGGCCAGGCCCGGCACCTTGATGGCAACGTTGGCGCGGTTGGGGCACACGTCGCAGCAGACCTCGCACACCGAGCCGCAGCCCAGGCAGCGGGTCTTGGTGCAGTTGCGCTTGTCGCGGCACAGCGACCCCTTGCGCTCGTAGCAGGTGTCCTCGCGACCGGCCTGAGCATTCTGGTCGGCGTACTTGTTAAAGTCCACGCCGGCAATGGCACGGGCAACCTCGGCGGCGTCGGCGATAGCCTCGACCACGGTGGCCGGACCGCGGCGGCAGTCGCCCGCAGCCCAGACGCCCTCGACGCCGGTGGAGGTGGCGGCAAGGCGACCGCGACGGTCGTGCTCGACGCCCGCGGCATCGTACAGGCTGGCATCGATGCCCTCGCCCACGGCGCAGATCACCGTGGTGGCGGGCAGCTCGACGGTCTCGCCCGTGGCGACGGGACTGCGACGGCCGCTTGCATCCGGCTCGCCAAGCTCCATAACGTCGCAGATCAGCACGGCGCCGTTGAGCGCCTTGGGCGCCAGCAGCTCACAGAACTCAACGCCGTCGGCAAGAGCAAGATCGAGCTCTTCCTCGTCGGCGGGCATCTGCTTCTTGGTGCGGCGATACACCAGGCGCACGTTCTTCACACCAGCCAGGCGCTTGGCCACGCGGGCAGCATCCATGGCGGTGTTGCCGGCGCCGATGACCACGACGTCCTCGCCCAGCTCGAGCTTCTCGCCCTTCTTGGCGGCCTCGAGGAACTCCAGCACGTCGAGCTCGGCACCCTCGCCCAAGCCCGCAGAGCCGGGCATCCAGGCACCGGTGGCCACGACCACGTCGGTAAAGCCCTGGGCCTTGAGCTCGTCGATGGACTCCACGCGAGCGTTGAGCTGCACCTTGGCGCCAAAGGCCAGGCAGAGCTCGGCATCGTGGGAGATATCGTCGCTCGCAATACGGAACTCGGGGATCACGTGACGGACCACGCCGCCAAGCGAATCGCGGGCCTCAAAGATGGTGACGGGCACGCCGGCGCGCGTCAGGAAGAACGCCGTCGCCAGTCCGGCCGGGCCGCCACCGATAACGGCAACGTTGCGCTCGCCGTCGTTGGCGATGGCCTGAGCACGCAGCCTGGGCAGCACGGCGGTCATGGCCTCACGGGCGGCCTTGAGCTTGCTGGCGCGGATCTGGGCGCCCTCGGGCTCGTAGAACGCACGCTCGCAAGCGCGGCCGCAGGGATGCGGGCAGATGGTGCCGGTAATGAACGGCAGGGCGTTGCGCTCGATGATAATGTTGAGCGCGTCCTCGTAGCGGCCCTCGTCAACAGCCGCCAGGTAGGCGGGAATATCCTGCTGGATGGGGCAGCTCGTGCGGCACGGCGTGGTAAAGCAGTCGGAAAGCGGGCTCTTACCGGCGACCTTGCGATCGGGCAGCGGGCGCAGCGGCTTCTTGTAGAGCGGGTTGGTGAGCGAGTCGGTCTGAATCGCCGTCACGGCCTCGAGCGAGACGCCCGCGAACGGCTTGCCGTCCAGGTCGGTAAACTCGCCAGCCATCTGGCTAAAGCGCTCGTAACCGCCGGGCTTGAGCACGTCGGTCGCCAGGGTGACGGGCCAAATGCCGGCATCGTACAGAGCGCGGATGTTGTAGACCGTGGCACCACCGGAGTAGCTGATACGCAGCTTGCCATCGAACTGCTCGGTAATGCGGCGGGCAGCCTCGATGGTCAGCGAGAACAGCGAACGGCCCGACATGTACATCTCGGTGGAAGGCAGCTCGTTCCTCGTCACGTCGACGGGGAACGTGTTGGTCAGCTTGACGCCAAACTCCAGGCCGCGCTCGGCGCACAGGGCAATCAGGCGCTCGAACATGGGCACGGCGTCGACCCACTGTAAGTCCTCGCGGAAGTGCGTGTCATCGAAGACGATGTAGTCAAAGCCCAGCTCGTTCAGACGCTGGCGGGCAAACTCATAGCCCAGCAGCGTGGGGTTGCACTTGATGTAGGTGTTGAGGCCCTTCTCGGTGATCAGATAGGTCGCGATGCGCTCGATCTCGGCCGGCGGACAGCCATGCAGCGTGGACTCGGTGATGGAGTTGGACACGCGCGCCGGAATGGACTCGACAAACGCGGCGTCGACATGCTCAAACTTGTCCAGGTTGGCGAGCGCCCATGCGCGGCACTCGTTCCAGACGTCGGAGCCGCTGGCGTCCTTCATGCCCTCGATGTAGGCGTCGACCTTGGGGCTCTTGATGCCCTCGAGGTCATAGCCCACGGACATGTTAAAGACAAAACCGTCCGGGCTGCCCAGACCGTACTCGCGAGCGATCAGGTGGCAGGCAAACCATGCCTTCACGTACTCGGCAAAGGCCTGCGGAACCTCGAGCTCGGTCGACCACTCGCAGTTGTAGCACTCGTCCTGTGCCACGATGCAGGGTTTGTTCACACACTTGGAGAGCTCCTCGCCGTCCATAACCTGAATGGTCTTGAGCTCAAAGAAGCGGGAACCGGCCACATAAGAGGCCACGATGTTCTGGGCCAGCTGCGTGTTGGGGCCGGCGGCCGGGCCAAACGGAGTCTCGATGCGCTCGTCAAAAATGGGAAGCGCGCCCTCCTGGTTGGTCGTGACCATCTTGCGCACGCCAAAGATGGCGTCCTGGGTCTTGTGCTCCTCGATGATCCAGTTCATCAGCTGCGAAAACGGGATCGGCCTCATAATGTCGCTCATAATGAGCTCCTCTCTGTAACGCCCGGCGAGACCGCGCGACGGGCGCAAATACGGTGTAGCGCTAGCACAGCGCCGGCGACCCCGCGGAGGCCGCCTATACGCGCGTCGGATGCGGCGAAACATCCGACGCGCGTGAATCTACTTGTTATTAGTAGGTGCGATCGTTGAGCGTGCTCCAGAGCTTCTTGGACTCAGCCATGGTCCACGCGTTGATCTTTTCCTCATCGATACCGACGAACTCGCGATCCTTGTACAGGACCTTGCCGTTGATGATGGTGGTACGGCAGTTTTTGCCCATCATGCCAAAGAGCATGTGGCCGTCGATGTTCTCCTCGCTCAGCGGCGTAAAGGGCTTGTAGTCCATAACGATGACGTCGGCAGCGGCGCCGGCCTCGAGTACACCGAGCTTGCGATCGAAGTACTTGCTGGCCATCTTGGCGTTGTTCTCGAACAGCATGGTCATGGCCTCGCACCAGCCCACGTTGGGCATGGCGGCGTTGTGGCGCTGAATGATCAGGAAGACCTTGAGGCTCTCGAGCATATCGTGGGTGTAGGCGTCGGTACCCATGCACACGGGGATGCCGCGGCGGAAGAACTCGAGCACGGGGGCGCAGCCCACGGCGTTGCCCATATTGGATTCGGGGTTGTTGACCAGCCAGGTGCCGGACTCCTTGACGATATCCATCTCGGCGGGCGTCACGTGGATGCAGTGGCCGAGCATGGTGTCGGGACCGAGCAGGTTGTGCTGCAGCAGGCGCTCGACGGGGCTGATACCGCCGCGGTTGAGGCGGGAATCCCACACATCGTTCATGCCCTCGCACACGTGGATGTGGAAGCCGGTCAGGCCGTTGTTGGCCTCGGCCATCTTGTCCATGGTCTCGTCCGACAACGTAAAGGTGGCGTGACCGCCAAACATGGCGGCGATCATGTGGTTGTCGTTATCGCGACGCTCCTTGGCGGCCCACTGGGCGAACTCGGCGTTCTCGGCAATGGCCTGGTCGCATTTTTCCTGGCCGCGGCGATCGGAGACCTCGTAGCACAGGCACGAACGCATGCCCAGCTCATGAGCGGCGTCCTTAATGGTAAAGAGGCTACCCGGAATCTCGCAGAAGCTCGCATGGTGATCGAAGATCGTGGTGACGCCATCGCGGATGGAGTCCAGGATCGTGGCATAGGCGCTGGCCTTGGTGCCGTCGAGCGTCAGGTTGTCGTCGATCTTCCACCACTGCTGCTCAAGATTCTCCAGGAAGTTGGTGGGGTTGCAGCCCTTAATGGCAAGGCCGCGGGCCAGACCCGAGTAAATGTGGGTGTGGCAGTTGATGAGTCCGGGCATGATGAGGTTGCCCTGGGCGTCGACGTACTCGGCATCCGGGTACTTGGCCTTGAGCTCGCACTCGGGGCCCACTTCGACGATCGTATCTCCGTCAATGGCGACCGCACCGTTGGGGATGAACGGGGCCTGAGCGTTGCGGGTAAAGACGGAACCGTTAGCGACCAGAAGCATGGATGCTCCCTTCGACATCAGAGGCGGGGTTTGACACCTCTGACATGGCGGAGTGCGAAGCGCCGGCCTACACCGGAAACGGGCCCTCTCCCGTCAACGCTTCACCAAAGGGACAAACCCTTTGAAGTGCGGCTTGGCGCCGCATGACGTCGGCGGACGAGGCGATGCGCCCGCCGACGAATAGCACCGAATTGGTTACTTCTTGCTCTCGGGCAAGACCAGATCCACGGCAGCGTCCTTGGCGGCATCGATGTGCTGAGCCACGACCGGCGTCTGCGGAAGGATCAGGTTAAGGACGATGGCCATGATGGCGGTGGGGGTTACGGCATTGGAGCCGATGACGGTGGACACCCAGGCGGGCATACCCTCGCCGGCAAGGCAACCGCTGGCCATCCAGATACCCAGGCCAAAGACGACGGAGGTACCGACGATGGTGGTAGTGCGCTGCGTGAGGCCCTCGCGGGTGAACATGCGCACACCGTTCATGGTGATGGTGCCAAAGACGCCGACGGTCGCGCCGCCGATAACGGGCTGCGGGATAGCGGAAAGGACGGCAGAGAGCTGCGGGAACAGGCCGGCGATGGCAAAGACGGCCGCGATAATCACAAAGACCCACTTGTTGACGACCTTGTTGGAGCAGATGATGCCCACGTTCTGGCCAAGGGCGCTGGTGGGAAGACCGCCCAGCAGGCCGCCGACCATAGAGGTGAGGCCCTGGGACACGATAGCGCCGGAGAGCTCGCGCTCGGTGGGCATACGGTCGATGGAGCCCAGGCAGGCGGCGGAGACGTCACCGATAACCTGGATGGCAACCATGGGGAACACGACGGCGAGGGTAATGCAGACCTCGGGATCAAACTCGAGCGCGTAGGGCATGAGCTTGGGAAGGGCGAAGACCTGAGCGGTGGCGACGCTGGAGAAGTCGATCATGCCAAAGGGAATCGAAACGATCATGCCAACGATCATGCCAAAGAACACGGATCCCAGCTTGAGCGTACCCTTGCCAAAGTTGGCGAGCGCAAAGACCACGGCGAAGGTGATGAGAGCGACGCACCACGCCTGCGGGGTGCCCCACAGCGGCGTGCCCATGCCACCGGCCATGTACTTAACGGCCGTGGGATAAAGAGAGACGCCAATGGAGAAGATGACCGTACCGGTCACGACAGGAGGGAACAGCCACTTGATCTTGCTGTAAGCCAGACCAAAGAGGACCGCGACGGCGCCGCCGACGATCTCGCCGCCCAGCAGAGCGCCAAAGCTAAAGCCCGAGGCACCCATGGCCTGCAGGGCCGGCAGGAACGCGAACGAAACGCCCATGACGATGGGCAGACCGCCGCCGATGCGACGGAAGGGAGCGAAGGCCTGAAGGGCCGTATCGATTGCCGAAAGAATGAGCGCGACCTGGATGATGTCGGTGCTCTGCTGGCTATTAAAGCCGTAGACGCCGGCCATGATGACCGCCGGGGTGATGATACCGGCAAACGAAGCCAGTACGTGCTGAAGGGCACACGGGATCATTTCCTTAACGGGAGGCATGCCTTCACGAGTGAACAGGGCTTCAGTGCCGTTCTTAACCGTCTCCTGGGTCATTTGACCACCAATCCTCGAAATAGTTGTTTTCGCATCTAACGCTCTATTGTGACGCAGTGCGGGGTTGAGGTTGTGCCTTCGTTGCATATCGTATTAAAGATGATTCTCATTCTCAATAATAATTTTTTGTTATCAGACTATTCTTGAGCTGAGACAATGCATTTCCGCAGGTCAAAAAAGTGTCTGGTCAAAATAACATCTAACTTTTCTTTTGGTCGACCGTTTACCGCCGAATTCCTACCGCTCGTCTGTATTACGCAATGTACCTGCGAATATACGAGATGAGGAATGGCGTGTTACCATGAGAAAAAATTGTTATGAACATTTCCGATTTCACCCCAAGGAGTTGCCCGTGAACGAGACCGTACGTCGCTTTTTGCCGATGGTCGATTTCCTGGAGCAGATACTCGGCAAAAACAGCGAAATCGTGCTGCACGATTTCTCGGATCCCGACCACGCCATCGTCGATATTCGCAACGGCATCGTGAGCGGTCGCAAGGTCGGCGGTCCCGCCACCGACCTGGCGCTCAAGATCATGCACGACGCCAAGTATCGCGACCTGCCGTTTATTACGGGCTACGAGGGCCGCGGTGCCGGTGGCAAGACATTGGAGTCAGCGACGTACTTTATCCGCGAGAATGACGAGATCGTCGGCATGCTCTGCGTCAACACCGACCTCTCGACCGTGCGCTCCATCAACGCCATGGCACAGCAGCTCATGGCGTGCTTCGACGCGGCGCCGACGCGCACGGAGCCCGCCTCTATCGAGGTCGAAAGCCTTTCGGAGTCCACACAGGAGCTCATCGACCGCAGCATTGCCGAGCTGCTGAGCGCTCGCGGGCTGGATGTGGCGTCGCTTGGTCAAAGCGACCGCGTGGACGTCATTCGCCACCTCAACGGCAACGGAGTGGTCATGCTCAAGGGCGCCGTAGCCTGCGCCGCCACCGCGCTGGGCATCTCGGAGCCCAGCGTCTACCGCTACCTGCAAAAAGTCCGCAAGGAAGGCTAACCCGCTGACTCCTTGGGGACGGAGGAAAACGGATCATTTTTGTCGCATCGCTTGACAAAAGACCCTGCAGTTCACACGCGCTGCAGGGTCTTTTTGCATGTCATGTTTAGTTGTTGCCAACGCCTTAGAGAGCGGCGACGACCTCGATCTCGACCAGACCGCCAGCCGGAAGAGCGGCAACCTGGAAAGCGCTGCGCGCGGGGAAGGGGGCCTCGAACTTGGAAGCGTAGATCTCGTTCACGGCGGCAAAGTCGGCGATGTCGGCCAGGTAGACCGTGGTCTTGACGACATCGGCAAAGGTGGCGCCGGCAGCGGTCAGCAGCGCCTCGACGTTAGCAAGGGACTGCTTAGCCTGGGCCTCGACGCCCTCGGGCATCTTGCCGGTTGCGGGGTCGATGCCCAGCTGGCCGGACAGGAACACCATGTTGCCGGTCTGGATGCCGGGGGAATACGGGCCGATGGCTGCAGGTGCGTTATCGGAAGACACGACGGTCTTGCTCATGTTTATCTCCTTACGATCAATTGAGAGAGCGTGAGCGCGGTGTTCACACCGGGAGGCACAGTTCGGTCTGAACACCGCGCTTGATTTGGGATAGTACTCAAGGTTTCCGCGCGATGCAAGATTATTATCACGTTGCGAGAATATTTTATCGCCCAACGGCGCCTGTCAGCCGCTGAACGGCACGACCGGACGGTGAAGCTCAAAATGATCCGTTTCCCTCCGTCCCCATCGGATCAGACAATCCATAGGGGACGGAGGGAAAACGGATCATTTTTGCTGCAAGGGCTGCTGAAGACTTTATCCTGCTTGGGCCACATGGCTCGTCCGCCGCAACAGCACCACTATACTTTTGAGTATCTGAGCATTTTGAAAGGCAGGATATGACCGCAACCGCCAGTCGAACCACCAACCGCAGACCCGAGCTTTTGGCGCCCGCTGGAGGGCCCGAGCCCTTTGCCGCCGCACTCGCTGCCGGGGCAGACGCCATCTACTGCGGCATGGGAAGCTTCAACGCCCGCCGCAAGGCCACCAACTTTACCGACGAGGCCTTTGAGCAGGCCTGCCGTGCTGCACACCTGGCCGGCTCGCGCGTCTACGTCACGGTCAACATCGTCATCAAGCAGTCCGAGATGGGCGATGCGCTGCAACTCATCCATCGCTGCTCCACGCTGGGCGCCGACGCCTTCATCATCCAGGACTGGGGTCTGTTCTTTGAGGTCAAGCGCACCATGCCCGGCATCGAGACGCATATCTCGACCCAGGCGAACATCCACGACGACCGCGGAACCCTTTGGTGCCGCGAGCAGGGCGCCGACCGCGTGACCCTCTCGCGCGAGCTTTCCATCGACGAGATTGCCGCCATTCACGATGCCGCGCCCGATGTGGACCTTGAGGTCTTTAGCCACGGCGCCATCTGCTTTTGCTACTCGGGTCTGTGCCTGCTGTCGAGCTTTGCCATGGCGGGCCGCTCGGCCAACCGCGGCATGTGCGCTCAGCCCTGTCGCCTGCCTTACGAGCTGATCGACGAGAACGGCCGCGCGCCGGCCGCGAGCGTGCGCTATGCCCGCGCGACACCAACACTTCGCAGCTTGTTCGCCGTCTGTATGACGCCGGTGCCGCATCGCTCAAGCTCGAAGGCCGCATGAAGGCGCCCGATTACGTGTACTCCATCGTTGATGTGTATCGTCACGAAATTGACGACATGCTATCCGGAGCCACCGTTGCCAAGGACGAGGAAGCTGCCCGCCAGCGCCAGCTCAAGCGCTGCTTCAACCGCGACTTTACGCACGCCTATCAGGACGGTACCTCGGGCGACGAGATGATGAGCTATGAGCGTTCCAACAATCGCGGCCAGATCGTGGGCACGGTGCTGGGCAGCCGCCCGGCCAATCGCGACGTGCGCGGCCTCAAGCCCGACGACCGCCGTCGCCGCGCCGCCATCGCCCGCATTGAGCTGTTTGAGCCCGTGGGCAAGGGAGACCTGCTGGAGCTTCGCCACGACGATGAGTTCGACCAATTCCTGACCACCATTGCCGCCGATGATGCCGCAGCCGGCGATATCATTGAGTGCCGCGTGCCCCGCAGTATGCCCGAGGGCTGCCGCGTCCGCGTGATTCGCAGCCAGCGTGCCATCGACGCCGCCGGCGCCGCGCTCAAGCGCGATGTGCTGCGCCGCCGCGCCGTTGATGTAACCGTTGCGGCGCGTTTGGGCGAGCCGTTTACCGTGACGCTCACCTGCTGCGACGACCCTTCGCTTACGGCTACAGCCACGGACTTTACCGTCGAGGGTGCCAAGACCCGCGCCGTCGAGGCGTCCGATCTGGTTGAGCATGTAGGCCGCATGGGCTCCTCTCCCTTTGAGGCCGCGAGCTTTGACGTGGCCCTCGATGAGGGCTGCGGCATGGGTTTCTCCGCCGTACATAAAGTGCGCGCCGCCGCTTGCAAGGCGCTCGAGGAGGCCATTCTGGCGCCG
>USTC01000013.1 GCA_900557505.1 uncultured Collinsella sp. | reverse complement strand
CGTTCTCCTCGGCGGGGTTGTCTAAGGTTGTCGCCGAAGCTCTGCCTTTTGCTGAAAGAAAAACGGGGGATGCGTTGTGCATCCCCCGTTTTTGTTGCAGTTAGTCCAAGTCAATAAACTTGGTGCTCAGGATCTTGCCGTCCTTGACGAGCATTCTGGCCATGGTGGGGCCTCTGGTGCCTCTGGGGTAGCTGGCGCTGCCAGGATTGAGGACCAGGCAGCGGCCCACTTGGGCTTCTTTGGTTACGTGGGTGTGACCGTTGATGGCTACGTCTACGGATCCCACGGGCAGGTCTTCACGGTAGTGGGCTACGGCGAATTTGAGGCCTTCGTAGGTGAAGATGGCCAGACGGTCCACATCCGGACCGTAGTCGCGGTAGTAGTCGTTGTTTCCTAGGACCGCTCGCACGGGGGCGATGGTGCATAGATGCTCGTAATCCATCTCTGAGGTGAGGTCTCCGGCGTGGATGATCAAATCTGCGCCCTTGAGCTCGTCCAGAAGCGCGGGCGAAAGATAGCCGTGGGTGTCCGAGATGATGTCGATGCGCTTGGCGCTTGCACTGTTCATGGGATCCCTTCTTCAAAACCAATTCGACGTATATACAAAAAGCCCCACGGCTCCGCAGACAATTGTCTACAGGGCTGCGGGGCCAGCGTGCTAGAGGCTCAGGGCCTTCTTGAGCGGCACAACGCGGCGGCGCGAGACCGGCACGCGTTCGTCGACGCCCGTAATGCCCAGTTGGATAGCGCCCGAGGGCACCGTCTCGACATCTGTGACGCACGCCAAGTTGACGATATAGCGGCGATGAACGCGAAAGAAGCCAAAGTCGCAAAGCTTGGCCTCGAACTGCGCCAGCGAAGTCGTCGATAGAAAACGATCATCGACGGTATAGATACAGGAGTAATCGTCCTTGGCCATGATGAAGCGAATGTCATCCACGGGAATGAGGACCTTACGGCCGCCCTTTTCCACCGGAATGCGCTCGATGGTGGCTTTGCTGTCCGTGACGGGCTTGGCGTGCTGCATGACCTTCTCGATCGCGCGATCCAGGCGTGCCTCCTCAACCGGCTTCATGAGGTAATCGACGGCATCTACGTCGAACGCCTCGACGGCATGATCGCTATACGCGGTCACAAACACAATCGCCGGCGGATTCTTAAGCTTATGTAGCGCCTCGGCAAGCTGCAGACCAGAAGCGCCGGGCATCGAGATATCGAGAAAGACGACATCGACGCGGCTTTCCATCAGCATCTCAATGGCGGAGCGGACGCTCGACGCCTCAGTGATCGTGCCGATCTTGCCCGTCTGCTCGAGCAAGAAGCGAAGTTCCGAACGGGCCGGGGCCTCATCATCCACAATCATCGCACGCAGCATAGGGATTAAACCTTTCGTCAACAAACTACGCTGGGCATCCGCCGCTTGGCGTTGAGCCCATAGCCTTTTATTTTACTCTTGAATGTCAAAGATGCTCTCTGACAAATCAAGATGCAGGAGCACTTTGGTGCCCTTGCCCGGCGCCGATTCGACGCGCGTATAAGAGTGCGGTCCATAAAAGCGATGGATGCGCTCAGAAATATTGTGCATGGCCACGCCGGCGCCGCCGCCTTGCGGGGAACTGGCATCGGGGCGGGCGGAGCGCTCATCAAACAGCCTGGCGGCGGTGCCCTCGTCCATGCCCACGCCGTTGTCGGCCACGGCAATCAGGATTGCGTCGTCGCCGTCTTGATGGACGGTCACATCGATCTGCAGGGCATCGCCATCGCCCATGCCATGCCGCACGGCGTTCTCGACAATGGGCTGGATTACAAAGGCCGGGACCAACGTGTCCTCGACATCCTCGGAGACATCGAAGGTCGCCAGTACGCGGTCCTCGCCAAAGCGCGCCTTCTCAAACGTCAGGTAGCGCTTGGTCTGGGCAACCTCGCGCGAGACCGGGATAAGCGACCCCGAGTTGTCGAGCGTGGCGCGATAGAACGAGGAGAACTCGCGCAGCAGCTCGCGGGCACGCAGCGGGTCGGTACGCGTAAACGACGCGATGGTGTTGAGCGTGTTAAACAGAAAGTGCGGATTGATCTGCGCCTGCAGGGCACGCACCTCGGCACGGGCCGTGAGTTCCTTTTGCACCTCGAGCTCGTGGATGGCGAGCTGCGTGGACAGGATCTCGGCAAAACCCGAGGCGAGCGCATACTGGGTACGGTCGACGGCGCGCGGGGTCTTGTAGTAGAACTTGAGCGTGCCGACGGTGCGGTCGCCCACCTTGATGGGCGCGATGATGCCGGCGGGAACATGGTTGTGCGAGCCATCCGCACCCACCACGTCCACCACGCGGTTGAACGACTGCACGATGCCGTGCTCAATGACGTAGCGCGTGGCAAGCGTATGGATGGGCGAATCGGGCAGCAGCTTTTCCTCGAACTCGCCCACGCAGGCCAGCACGTTGCCCTCATCGGTGATGGCAACGGTCATGGCACGTGTCTCGGGCAGGATACGCCGGCACACCAAAAGCGCCGATTCCTGCGTCAGGCCGCCCTTAATGTCCTCGAGCATGGCCGAGGCAACCGAAAGCGTCTCCTCGGTGTACTGGGAGCGTACCGAATCGGGATTGAGCGTCAAAAAGATAAAGATGCACAGGAAGATGCACAGCAGCGCACAGGCGATCACCGTGGCAATCGGCTCAATGCCAGTCGCCAGGGCAAAGATAAAGTACACCAACACGCAAACGGCGCAGACAACGGCGATGATGCGAAAGATTGAAATTGAATTATCGCGCTGGGCGCGGCGGTCGATCATTCAGCCCCCTCCAGGATGCTAATCAGTTGTGCGTCGCGCCAAAGTTCGTCCATGATCTTGGGCCAGAAACTCTGAAAACGCAGGTAGCTTGCGGCGTTTTGGCGGGCATAGGTCTTGGCCTCGTCAATACCGTGACGCCAGATGCGCAGATACCCCTCGTGCTCGCGGGTAAACATGCTGCGAACCATGGCGGTCTTGCGCACGCGGTCGTCGAGCTCGCGCGAGATCCACGGACCCGGATAGGGCATGAGTGATGCGGCCGTAACCGGAATGAGCTCCTTTTGGTGCGCAGCGAACGTCAGCTTGGCCCGCTCGTAGTACCAACGGTACACGTCCTGCATAAAGCGCGGCGAGCGCTTCTCGGACTCGGGCGGCAGGTGGCGTACGGTCCACTCGTTGTCGAACCACACGTCATAGCCAAACATGCGCATGTTAAACAGGTAGTCCAGATCCTCGCCGCGGGTGATAAACGGGTCGAAGGCCACGCGCGTAAAGGCGCGGGCGTGCAGGGCCATCAGGCCGCCGCACACGTAATTGGAGCGCGAGATGCGGGTGCCCGAGAGCGCCTTTTTCATCCAGCGATTGAACTCGATACGCTTGGTCCACCAGCGATGGCAAATGCCCACTTTGTCCGTGGGAGCCAGCGGCGACCCGTCGCGATCGTAAAAGTATCCGCTCTTGACTAAAATCGGCAGGCCCTGACGCGTCTGTTGACCCAGTGCATAGGTCGCACGCTTCATAAAGTCGGCATCGATGACGGTCTCGTCGTCATCCAAAAACACGACCGCGTCGTGCCCCAGCACCGCCGCGCAGGCAAGACCCATGTTGCGGATGGCGCCGTAGCCGCGCAGGCTCACGCACTCGCCCGAGCCTTTGGGCGCAATCTGTGCCACGCGGTCGGCAACACGCGAAGCCTGAGTATTGGTAACGATGGTGACCTTAAGTGTGGGATGCGCATTAACGATTTCGTGCACGCGATGGGATACGTCGGCCGTGGCGGAAACCGGACAGACCACCAAGAGAATGATGCGCGGAATGTCGCGCACCTGTTCGAGCGAAGTCAGGCAGCGATCGAGCTCCGGGTTGGCGGAATTGAGCGACGTCGAGTGATCGTAGGTGCCGGGAGCGTTTGCTTGGGTATCATCGCCCGCCCAATATGTTGGGATCACAACCGTGGCGTTCATACCTTTACCCTCCTTGCAACACAAAAACGGGGCGCCGCCAAACACAGGCGACGCCCCGCGACCTAGCTGGTTCCATCATACCCACTTGGGCTAAACATTGCTCGGAAGTCAGAATGATTTATGCGGCTACTTCCAAAAGAGTACTGCAGATAGGCACAATTGCTGTACTGAGCCCGGTTGCCTCACGCCGCCGCCTGAGCCATGCGGGACAGACGGACCAGCAGCACAAAGCCAACAACCAGCAGAACGCCAATAGAAAGGACGCCCAGCGACGGGTTGCCGGTCAGCGAGGTGACAACCGACACCAGGAAGGTGCCCATAACGCTTGCGTAACGGCCAAAGATATCGAAGAAGCCGTAGTACTCGTTGGACTTTTCCTTGGGGATGATGCGGCCAAAGTAGCTACGGCTGAGCGCCTGCACGCCGCCCTGGAACAGGCCGACCATAATGGCAAGCACCCAGAACTCAAAGGCGGTCTTTAGGAAGAACGCGGCGAACAGCACAATGCCCATGTAGGCGGCGACCGCCACCAGAATCATGTTGAGCGTGCCCACGCGTCCGGCGAGCTTGCCGTAGATGATAGCGGACGGAAAGGCCACAAACTGCGTGACGAGCAGCGCCAGCACCAGCTGGGTCGAATCGATACCCAAAGCCGAGCCGTAGCTGGTTGCCATGGAAATGACCGTGTGCACACCGTCGATGTAGAAGAAGAACGCGATCATGTAGACCAGCACGGTCTTGTTGTGGGCGATCTCGCGCATGGTGTGTCCGACCTCGGAGAACACGCCGCCCACGATGTGGCCGATGGTGTCCTCGGGACCGCGCTCGCGACCGTACTTTTGCTTATAGGTGCGAATGAGCGGCAGGGTAAAGATGAGCCACCAGGCACCGGTGATGACAAACGACAGACGCGTTGCCAGCATGGTGGGGACGCCAAGAGCAGGGCCACCCATGATAAGCGCCAGGCAGATGATGAACGGCACGGTGGAACCGATGTAGCCCCAGGCATAGCCCGAGCTGGACACGGCGTCCATGCGCTCGTCGGTGGTAATGTCGGGCAGCATAGCGTCGTAGAACGTCATGGAAGAGTTAAGGCCGATGGTGCACAGCACGTACACGGTCAAAAATGCCATGGCGGACATGGGGATAGCCTGCGCCAGGCAAAGAACCAGGCCCGTGAGGAAGAAGCCCAAGAAGAACTTGATCTTGTTGCCGGCGTAATCGGCAAGCGCGCCCAGAATGGGCATGAGCATGGCAATGACCAGCGAGGCAATCGTCTGCGCGTTGCCCCAGGCGACCACCAGGTCTGCCGAGGAAGCACCGGTATTGATGGCGTTAAAGTAGATGGGCACCACCGAGGTATTGAGCAGCACGAGGGCCGAGTTGCCCACATCGTACATAACCCAGTTACGCTCGAGCTTGGTGTATTTCATGGACAGGGCCCCTTCGTATTCGCCCGATATGCAGTTAGTTCATCGTACCCCAATTGTCCAGAGGCACCGGTAAGGAATCGGCAAAGGGGCACGCACGAGCCCTACTCCTCGCGGTCGAACTCTTCGTCGGCGCCGAGCACGCGACCGCTGTAATTGACGTGGTTGGTCACGGCTTCCATATCGCCGGTCTCGATAAAGCGGGCGACGGTGAGCTCGTAATCGACCAGCGCGCGCTCAAAGACCTCGGGGAAGCTCTCGGTCGAGACCTCATCGGTAAAGGGGTTCTTCCATGTCAGGTGGCCCAGGTTACCGGTGCGCTCGGGTAGCTCCGTCGTCACGCGATGGGCAAGGCCGTCGAGCAGCGAGTAGTCGTGCACCAAGCCCTCGACCAGGGCAATCGCGCGCGTCTTTACCGAGCCGGCAGGCTCAATGGTGCGATAGAGCATCTGCATGTCCGAGACGGCGCCGGCGTACTCCCCCGCCGGGATGTCGATACCGTACACGCGCCCGGCGACGTAGCTCATCAGCACGCCGGCCACGCGATTGATGCGGTCGGTGGTGACGATCTCGCCCGCCGGCGGATAGTCCTCGACCGTGGCCCCGTCGCGCTTGAGCTGCAGCATAAGCACGTCCAAGTCGCTTTCGAGCACGGCATGAACTTGACTGCCCGAAGCCTCGAGCTCGGGATCGGACTCGACAATGCCAAACTGCTGCTCGTAGACAAAGGGGTGGGCATTGCGGTCGAGCACATAGTGCGACAGCAGGCCCAGCGCAAAGGCGCGACCCAGATTGGCATCGCGCGGCTGCAGGTGCGACACGCCGTCGCGCAGGCACGAGAACTGGCGCGACATGCGCGAGCGGTGCATGACCTGAGCAAGCGACATACAGTCGGAAATGCGCGGCGTGAGCATGTGGAAGAAAAACGGGTCGGGACCTTGGTTTCCCAGGATAAAGGCGATGCGCTCCTCGTCGGACGTAATAACGCCCTGCGGAAGACGGTCGATGCTTTCCTCGCCAAACAGATGATGCGTAATGAGCGCGGGCATAATGATCCTTTCGATTTCATTCGATGCCACCCATTATGCCCACCGCACAGTCATGCCAAACCTGTAACGGCAAACGATGGCACACCGACCCTTACGCTAGCCCCAAGTGCGATTTGACCTCGGCAGCGCGACGACGGGACACGGGCACCGTCGAGCTCACACGGTCGAGCCTGAGCTCCATCAGGCCCGTGGAGCCGATCTCGACATTGTGCACGTCTTCCAAATTGACCAGATAGCTGCGGTGGACACGGATAAAGCCCTCGGAGGCCAGGCGCCGCTCGAGCGAGGAAATCGACTCATTGATCAGGTATGTTCCCTCGGCGCAGACGGCGTTGCAAAAATCGGCGCGCGCCTCAAAGTAGCAGACATCCGCCACGGGAATGAACACCTTTTTGCCCCCGCGATCCACCGTCAGGCGCAAAGGTTGGCGCGGAGCATGGACGACACGGCGAGCGCCCAAGGCGGCCTCGATCTTGTCGAGCGCCTTTGACAAGCGGACATCCTCGACCGGTTTGACGATGTAATCGACAGCATCAAGGTTATAGGCATCAGCCGCATACTCGGCAAATGCCGTCACAAACACCACGACCGGCGGCGTCTTTAGGTTCTGCAGCGTCTCGGCAAGCTCAATTCCCGAGCGACCGGGCATGGTAATGTCTAAAAACAGCACGTCGGGCTTGTTCGACAGAATCGACTCCACGGCTTCGGTGACATTGCCCGCCTCGGCAATCTGACCAACACGCGTATCCTTTTCCAACAGATAGCGTAGCTCAGCTCTAATGGGAGGCTCGTCATCAACCACCAAGATGTTCCAGCCTTCGGACATATGTGCTTCCCCTCTTTTTCTCTCAATCCAACCGCGCGCTACACCGTTAGCGGCGCCGGCTCATGCGGCTCGCCGTTCAACTCAACGATGACCTGTGTTCCCACGCCCTCCTGGGACTTCACGCGCATGCCAGAATCTTCTCCGTAAAAGAAATGGATGCGCTGAAGCACGTTGAAGAGCGCCAGGCCGCAACCTCGCTTGATGGAGCCGTCGGCGGTAATGCTCTCGGGCTCCTCCAGGCGATGCTGCTCAAACAGATGCGCGCAGACTTCTTCGCTCATACCGATGCCGTCATCTTCGACGATGATCTCCAGGCCGTCATCGGTCTCAAAAGCCCTAACACGAATAGAAAGCGGCTCGGTCTCGCGCTGCGCGTGCTTGATGCAGTTTTCGAGCAGCGGCTGCAAGATAAACGGCGGCACCAGGCTGTCGCGCACCTCAAAGTCGATGTCGACCGAAACGCGCAGACGGCCGTCGCCATACCGGGCCTGCATAAGATTGATATAACGAGTGCCCTGTTCCACCTCGTGCTCGAGCGTGGTGAGCGTATCGGAGTCAGAAAGCGTCTGACGATAGTAGTTGGAAAAGTCGATCAGCAGCGATCGCGCCTTGTCGGGCTCGGTTCGAACGAGCGACACGATCGTGCTAATGTATTGAATAGAAAATGCGGGTCGACCTGCGACTGCAGGGCGCGAAGCTCAACGCGGGCCGTGAGCTCGTCCTGGCGCTCGAGCTCAAAGCTAGCGAGCTGCGTGGAAATAAGATCGGCAAAGCCCGAGGCAAGGGCCGTCTGGCGCATATCGATGCTGCTCAGGCGGGGGTAATACAGCTCGAGTGTGCCCACGCAATGCCCGCGCACGGTAAGCGGCGCGACAATGCCGGCGCGCAGGCGGGGAAAATAGCCGCCCGTCTCATTGGAGGCGTCACGCGAAAACACGCTCTGCTCGCCCGTCTCAATCACGTTGAGCGTGGTCTTGAGCACCACCGGGGTGCCGGCAGGGCACTTTGCCGAGTCCTCGCCCCAGCTTGCCAGCACCTGCTTGCCGTCGGTAAAGCAGATGGCAGAGGCGATGGTCTCGGACAGGATGATTTTGGAGGCGCCCAGGGCCGCTTCGGGCGTAAGGCCGCGCGACGTGTAGGCGAATATTTTTGATGCGATAGCGAGCGTACGGTCGGTTGCGCTCGATGTGAGGTCATCGGGGACCACAAAGACATACGAGAAGAAGAAGCACAGCATGACCAGGCCGGCAATAACGACAACGCCCGGAACGGGATTGGGATTATCGGTTAAATCCCAGATAAGCAGCAGGATAAGCGCCGGAACGACAATACCGAGCAGGATGGCCTGGACCACATGCTGGGCCGTACGAAAGACCTTGGTAGAGTTGTAGCTCTTACCCAGAATCAGCCTGTTTAAATCCACCGTCATCCCCTTTTATCTACCGCACCCATAGCAATAAAGAGGGCCGCAAGCGACCCTCTCCATTGCATTATGCAATCAAAAACTGTGTTTTGCATCCAGCCATCGACAAACGGTATCTTAGGCGCTGTATTTGTTGGCCTCGCCAAAGGTGCCAGCCTCGACGATCCAGCCATCCTTCATGATGACGTCCATGTTGTCGGTGTTGAGCACGTGGATGTCGGCGGCGACGTCACCGTTGACGACCAGCAGGTCGGCGCACTTGCCGGCCTCGATGGAACCGGTCTCGTCCTCGATGTGGCACATCTTGGCACCGTTGAGGGTGGCGCAGGTGATGGTCTCGACCGGGGTGAAGCCGATCTTGTCGACGAACTCGTACATCTCCTCGATGGAGCAGGTGCCGTACGGGGTGACGAAGGAGAAGGAGTCGGAGCCGATCGTCATGACGACGCCGCGCTTCTTGGCCTCGCGCAGGCAGTCGTAGTTGCGCTGCAGCTCCTTCTCGACCAGGGTGCCCTCGTACTTGTCGTGCAGCTCGGGGACGTAGACGGGCGGATAGGTGGCGTACCAGGTGGGCAGGAAGGCGATTGTCGGGGTGAAGAAGGTGCCCTGCTCGGCCATGAGGTCCATGGTGCGCTCATCGATATCGAAACCGTGAATCAGCTGCTCGCAGCCAAAGCGGACGGAATCGTAGGCAGCGGCGTGGTTGTTGTAGCAGTGGCTCCACACGGGGATACCGACCATCTTTGCCTCTTCGACCACGGCCTGGATCTCCTCGGAGCAATAGTGCTGGTCGCGACCGGAATCCCAGCGCCAGATGCCGCCACCGGTAGCCCAGATCTTGATGGCATCGGGGTTCTCGCGCAGGCGACGACGGACGGCCTTGCGCAGATCCCAAGGACCATCGACCTGGTCGCCCCAGGGGTGGGATTCCTTGTTGAGCTCCTGGGTGCAGTGGTGGGAGTCACCGTGGCCGGCAACGCGGCAGAAGCCAAGGCCGGTGGCCAGAACGCGCGGGCCCTTAAAGACGCCCTTGTCGATGCAGTCACGGATCTGGATACCAAAGCGGCCGATCTCGCAGACGGTGGTGAGGCCGTGGGTGAGGCAGTCGTAGGCCTGCTTGACGGCGACGGCCTGCTTCTCGAGGAGCGGCTGCATGACCCAATCGGTGTCATCGTCGGTCAGGTTGCCCGAGAAGTGCAGGTGGGTGTCGATCAGGCCGGGAAGGACGGTCTTGCCGGCGGCGTCGATAACCTCAACGCCCTCGGGAAGGTCCTGCATAGCACCGGCGTACTCGATCTTGCCGCTGTCGTCGACGAGAACGAGGGAGTTCTCGACCGGCTCGGCGCCGGTGCCGTCGATGAGCTTGCCGCCAACGATTGCATACTTAGTGGACATGGTTCCTCCTTATGGATCCATATAGTGGGCGAGGCCATGTTGGGCTAGGCCTCACAAAGCTACCCAAGTGGTGCCGGGTTCGGTGCGCGGGAGAGAGGATTCCGCGCACCCGATCCGCCCCGGCTAGGCGTTACTTTTTGCGGGAATTGGTGAAAGCCATGAGGGCCAGGCCGATAGCCAACCAGCCGATCACGATGCTCCACTCCACCATGTTGAGGGAGGCGGGAGAGAACGGAATCACGAGCAGGCCGATGATGATGGCGCAGGCAGCGATAGCGAGGCCGATGCCAAACTTGCCGCCGGGCACCTCGTAGGGACGAGGCAGATCGGGCTCGGTGAAGCGCATGCGCAGGCAGGCGAGGGCGACCATGCCGCAGGAGAAGATGAAGGCGAGAGCCGACACGTTGGTCAGAGGAATGAGCATGTTCTTGCCCAGGAACGGACCGATGACAGTGATGACGCCCAAGACGACGCAGGCAAGCTTGGGAGCGCCGGACTTGGGGTCGACCTCGGCGAACTTCTCAGGCAGCTGGCCCTTGCGACCCATGGCGAGCATGATGCGGCTCGTGGCGCCATAGAAGGAGTTCATCGGGCCCATGGGTCCAAGCGTGGCGATGACGAGCATGGCCAGGTACAGGAGCATGTTGATGCCCTTGAGGCAGGCAAGCGCGGGAACCGGGCTCTTAACAAACTCATGCCAGTCGAGGATGGTGCCGAACGAGTAGATACAGACCATGTAGAAGCCGCCGGCGGCCAGCAGAGCCAGGGAGATGATCTTGCCGAACTTGTTCCAGTTGAGGCCCTCGGCTGCTTCCTCAGCCTGCTGAGGAATGGTGTCGAAACCGGCGTAGAAGAACGGGGTCAGAACCAGGACCGACACGATACCGGCGAACAGGCTGG
>USTC01000012.1 GCA_900557505.1 uncultured Collinsella sp. | reverse complement strand
CTCATCGGTCCACTCGCGCCAGGCGAGGATAATCTTCTCGGCGGCGTCGAGCAGCTGGGCGCGGTCGTGCGAGCGCAGTCGCAGCACCGAAAGCGGCCACTGCAACACGGTACCGCTGACCTGGTCAAAACCGGGCACGCTAAACTGCGAGACCTCAGCGGCATGCATCATGGGGAACTCGTGCGCGCCGCCCTGGAAGTGGTCGTGCGACAGAATCGAGCCGCCCACGATGGGCAGGTCGGCGTTGGAGCCAATAAAGTAGTGCGGGAACAGGTCGACAAAGTCGAGCAGGCAGGTCAGCCCCTTGCGGTCGACGTGCATCGGACGATGCTCGGAGCTCATGGCAATGCAGTGCTCGTTAAAGTACGCGTACGGGCTGTATTGGAAGCCCCAGCGCTCGCCGTTGAGCTCAATGGGGATAACGCGCAGATTCTGGCGAGCGGGGTGGGCGCCGCCGTCGGCTGCGGCGGAGCGTCCGGGGTAGCCCTCGTTTTCGATGCAGAGCTGACAGGCGGGATACTTCTCGCCCGTGTTTTTGGCGGCGCCGGCCGCGGCAATATCGCGCGGGTCCTTCTCGGGCTTCGACAGGTTGATGGTGATCTCCAGGTCACCCCAGTTGGTGGGGGTGCTCCATTTGATGTTGCGCGCGATGGCGGCACGGCGCACGTAGCCGGCGTCGCAGCACAGACCGTAGAACCAGTCGGTCGCGGCGCGGGGCTCGTTGACGCCCATACGTCCGTTGAACTCCTCGTTTACAACCGAAGGCCTCGGCATGAGCACGCCCATGATGCGCATAGCGATGCGGTCGCGGCCCGACGTCGTGTCCTCGGCGGCGCCGTTGGCAACGGCAGCCTCGGAAAGCGAGACAAGCGTGCCCTCCAGGTCAAAGTCGGGCAGGGTATCGGGGTGCAAGAGCGAGAGCTTCTCGTTCTGCAGCGCCCAGGTCATGTCGAGCGCGGGGCCCGTGGCGCCGATGCACTCCAAAATGGTGTTGTATGCCCAGATGCGATCGTCCTGTCCGATCATCGATCGGTGGATGGCATATTCGATAAGGCCCTGGGCAGCCTTGCGCACGTCGGTCATTACAGCCATGCCGCGTAAGCCCCCTTGTCAGAAATTGCGTAGTGGCGGGCAGAGCCCTCGCCCAGCCAGTCGTTCATCTTGGTGATAAAGGTGTCGACCAGGTCGAGGGGCACGAAGGCCTGGATGGTGCCACCAAAGCCGCCACCGTGGATGCGGACGGCGCCGCGGCCGTCGAGCACGTGCTCGGCCAGCGCCAGGGCATACATGGAAGGCTGCTCGGAGCCCAGCTTGGCAACGACATTCTGCAGGTACATAGCAGAGCTGGCGCCGGACTCGCGCGTCAGGATCAGGAACTGGTCGATGTCGCCGGCGTTCAGGGCGGCCCAGCGCTTGTCGACCAGGCCATTCTCGTACCAGTAGTGAACGGCGCGTAGGCAGGCACGGTCGCCCAGCTTGGCACGCAGTTCGGGGAGTTTGGCGTCAAAGTCGGCAACGTTTACCTCGCACAGGCGTGCCTTGCCAAACTCGGCGGCAACGTCCTGCATCTCGCGCGGAACGGCGGCGTAGTCGTCGGTGGCTGCCACGTGGTCGGCACCGACCTTAACGAGCACGAGCGCATAGCCGTGATCCTCAAAGTTGAGCTCGAGCTTCTGGGTTTTAGGCTGAGCCTGGTCCTCAAAGTCCATGTAGGCAAGGCCGCCCAGACATACGGCGGCCTGGTCCATCAGACCGCAGGGCTTGCCATAATAGTTGTTCTCGGTGCGCTGGCTCATTTGGGCGAGTGCGACGGGCTCAATTGCGGGCGCGCCCCAGAGGGTTTCCATGGCGCGTCCGTATGCGGCTTCGACGGCAGCGGAGCTCGAAAGACCGCCGCCCGAGGGGACGGAGCAGGTGAAGGCGAAGTCGAAGCCGTGGGGCTCAACGCCAAGGGCTGCGATCTCGTGGGCCATACCGCGCACGAGGCTTGCGGACGTGCCCTTCTCGGACTCCTGAACATTCAGCGTGTCGAGGGTAATCTCAAACGTGGGGTAGCCCTCGTCGGCGACGCGGACCTTGTTGGAGTCGGTTGCCACGGCGATACCGTCAACGGCGACATCGAGCGAGCCGGCGATGACGTGGCCGCCCTCGTGGTCGGTGTGGTTGCCACTGATCTCGGAACGGCCGGGCGCGTGCACATAGAGCACCTGGCGATCGCCGATGGGGCCAAACTCCTCCTCGAACAGCTTGGTGAGCGTGGCGAATGTCTTTTCGTCGGGGGTGGTCATGGGAGTCCTTTCCTTGGCGCGCACGGGTGAGTTTTGCGTCGTTATGAGTACGTTAACAACTTGAAGCGGCATGAACCAAGTGTTCACGATACCGCACGTTACGGGCTATGTTAACGTACTCATAACACAACGCTTGTCACTTTTTGAGAATCTGGTAATCGGTCGATATTCGGCCGTGAACGGTAGTGCCGTATGGACTTATAAAGCAGAAGAGATGCAGATAGAAAAAGTAGAGTACGTTAACATGCGTCCGACGATAGCGGGCCTCGGCGCGGGGTGTATCTCTGCCCGGGCCGGCATTCACGCTATTCAGATCTCGCAAGGGTGAAGGTGATTTTGTGGCAAGGCGCCCTTCCAACGATACAGGTACGCGTCCGGTATCCATGGCTGACGTTGCCCGCGCTGCCGGTGTTTCGCAGCAGACGGTTTCGCGCGTTGCCAACGGCTTGCCCAACGTTAACGAGCAGACGCGCCAGCGCGTGCAGGCCGCTATGCAAGAGCTCGGCTTTCGTCCGAGTTATGCCGGTCGCTCGCTGCGCGATGGCCGTTACCATTCGGTCGGCCTGTGCGTCAACGATGTCACCAAGTTTGGCAACCTCTCAATGATCGACGGCATCGCCAGCGCTGCTCGCGAGCATAACTGCGCCATCACGCTGGTCGAGATGTCCAAGACCGAGGAATTCTCGCTTGCCGAGGCAACGCGTCGTATGGCCGCGCTGCCCGTGGACGGCATCATTATCGGCATGAGCCGCATGGCTCCCGATTTTGAGACGTTTGATCCGCTGCCGGGTATCGGCACGGTCATCGTTACCATGTACGCGCATCCGCGCGTGACCACGGTCGATTCCGACCATTACGGCTGCTCGCTGCTGCTCATGGATCACCTGTTTGAGCTGGGACACGAGCAAATTCGCTATATTGGCGGACCGTCGTTCTCGGTTGACGAGCAATTTCGTCGCGCCGGCTGGCAGGATGCGCTCGAGCGTAAGCACATTAAGCCACAGGCGCCGCTCGAGGGTGACTGGTCTGCCAACAGCGGTTACGAAGCTGGCAGGTACCTGGCCGAGCACGATCGCACCATGACGGCGATTTACGCGGCAAACGACCAGATGGCAAACGGCGCCATTGCAGCGCTGCGCGATAGCGGCCTGCGCGTGCCCGAGGACGTGAGCGTGGTGGGCGTCGATGACTCGCTCGACGACTTTGTCGCGCATAACGAGCTCACGACCGTTCGATTCGATCTACATCAGCGCGGACGCGAGGTATTCGAGCATGCGGTTCCCGAGGCGGGTACGGCGGGCAAAACTGTTGCCATTCGTATTCCCGGCCGGCTCATCATTCGACATAGTACGGCGGCACCGCGCGCATAGTTTGTGCAGGTAAACGGCGCTTTATCGCATTTCAATAACAATCGGTAGGGATGCTAGCAGATAGCCGTGGCTCTAAAGGCGAGTGCTATGATAGACGGGTTCTTTTGTCTATCTAGGAGGCTTTGCCTGATGGAGATCACCAAGGATATCCGCTACATTGGCGTCAACGATCACGACATTGACCTGTTCGAGGGCCAGTACGACGTGTCCGAGAACGGTATGGCATACAACAGCTACGTTATCTTGGGCGATAAAATCGCTGTCGCCGATTCGGTCGACGCTGGCTTTGTCGACGAGTGGCTCGGCAACCTCGAGGCCGCGCTCGATGGCCGTACGCCCGACTACCTGGTTGTTCATCACATGGAGCCCGATCACTCCGCCGGTATCGCCGCCTTTATGGAGCGCTATCCCCAGGCACAGATTGTGGCCAGCGTGGGTGCTTTCCGCATGATGGTCAACTACTTTGGCACCGACTACCCCGAGCGCAAAATGGTCGTCAAAGAGGGCGACGTGCTCGATCTGGGCGGTCACAGCCTAACGTTTGTCGGCGCTCCCAACGTTCACTGGCCCGAGGTGATTTTCTCCTACGAGTCCACCGACAAGGTACTCTTTAGTGCCGACGGCTTTGGCAAGTTCGGTGCTAACGACATCGAGGACCCGGAAGGCTGGGCTTGCGAAGCGCGCCGCTACTACTTTGGCATCGTCGGTAAGTTCGGCAAGTTCGTGCAGGCCGTGCTCAAGAAGGCCGCCGGCCTGGACATCCAGATCATCTGCCCGCTCCATGGTCCTGTTCTTACCGAGAATCTGGGCTACTACCTCGACACCTACAACACCTGGTCGAGCTATCAGCCCGAGGACGAGGGCATCACGATTGCCTATGCGAGCGTGTACGGCCATCTGAAGGCTGCCGTTGAGGAGCTCGCATCTGCTCTCGAGGCCCGCGGCCAGAAGGTCTCCGTCTTTGACCTGGCTCGCGACGACATGGCCGAGGCCGTTGAGGATGCGTTCCGCTATGACCGTCTGGTGCTTGCCTCCATCACCTATCAGGGCGAGATCTTCCCGTTCATGAGCACCTTTATCCACACGCTTGCCGAGCACGCCTATCAGAACCGTACCGTGGCGCTTGTCGAGGCCGGTTCCTGGGCGCCTGCAGCTGCCAAGGTTATGACCAAGGAGCTCGAGGGCATGAAGGACATCACCCTGGCGCAGAACAAGGTGACTGTGCTGGGCTCGCTCAACGACGCCTCGCGCGCTCAGATCGAGGCCCTCGCCGACGAGCTTTCCAAGTAGCGACACGTTCACTTTTGACGCTCAGCCATCACAACCACCACAAAGGGGACAGGCACCTTTGTGGTGGTTTTTGTTTAAGCGCCGGCGATGACGAGATTTGGGCGGGCGTCGTCGGCGGTCTCGGCGATTGAGGTGGCGACGGCGCCATCGGGATCACGGTCCATCACGATGGTGTCGACATCGGTCAGCTTGGCAAAGCGGTACATGCCGCGTCCGTTAACCTTGCTGGCGTCCATGAGGGCGACGCTTTGACGGGCGGTACCGACCATAGCCGCTTTGGTTTCGGCCATCTGCGGAAAGTCGGTCGTAAAGCCGCAGCTGGGGACAAAGGCACCGGGGCACATGACGGCCAGATCGGCATGGACCATTTGGAGCGCCTGCATAGTGAGCGGTCCGTACAAATAACGATGGCCTTTGCGCAGTGCCCCGCCCAACATGACGACATCGACTGAGGGCATGCTCTCGTCGATGTAATCGGCAATGGTAATGTCGGCCGTGATGACGGTGATGCCGTCGCGCTGATCGAGGAGCCGGACAAACTCGAGAGCGGTGGTGCCGGAGTCTACGAGCAGGGTGTCACCATTGCCGACGAGCTCGATGGCGCTTTGCGCGATGGCTTGCTTGGCGGCGACATTGACGTTGATGCGGCGATCCTGGGTGGATACGGTCAGTCGCTTCTGGAGAGACACGGCGCCACCATGCGTGCGGCGCAACTTGCCGGACTCGGCGAGCGCGTCCAGGTCGGCGCGGGCGGTAACGGAGGACACGCCAAAGGTCTGGGCGATTTCTGCCACTTGCACCGAGGCGTTATGCTCGAGCATCTCCATGATGGCGGAACGACGCTCATCGGCGAAAGCTCGGGTTGTTGCGTGGGCCATGTTTGCTCCATTCTCGGCTAAATTTGTAGGAATTGTGTTGAGTCTATTTTCGTTCATTTTCTTTTTGAGTAAGAAAACACCTTTCGATTACTTATCTTTTCTATAAAAAAAAGACGCTGAACGCCCAAAATTCAATATCGAATACGCCCACTCGGCTCCAATTCCTTCCGTTTACTTTTCAAAAACGACTGTATTGACCTGCATGGGCTCAATATCTCGCACATGCGAAGCCGTCGAATTTCATACAATGGGCGCAGTAAAACGCAAGGTAAAACGCCTTGTGAACAACTACGCCCGATGTCCAGATGCGGGCGAGGGAGAGGAGCAAACGCTCATGGCACTTGTTACCACCGAAAAGATGCTCAAGGACGCTCAGGCCGGCCACTACGCTGTTGGCGCTTTCAACGTCGAGAACCTCGAGTTTGTTATGGCCGTTCTGGCCGCTGCCGAGGAGACCAAGTCCCCCGTCATCATGCAGACCACCCCGGGCACCATCAAGACCGCTGGTCTGGACTACTTCTACGGCATGGTCAAGGCTGCCGCCGAGCGCGCTTCCGTGCCCGTCGCCCTGCACCTCGATCACGGCGATGGCTATGACCGCTGCATGCAGGCCTTCCGCACTGGTTACACCTCCGTCATGATCGACGGTTCGCACGAGTCCTTCGAGGACAACATCGCCCTGACCAAGTCCGTCGCCGATGCTGGCCGCGCCATGGGCGTGCCCGTCGAGGCCGAGCTCGGCAAGGTTGGCGGCAAGGAGGACGACGGTCCCGCGGTTGAGGGCGAGAGCCCCTACACCGATCCTGCCGAGGCCAAGGAGTTCGTCGAGCGCACCGGCTGCACCTCTCTCGCTATTGGCGTTGGCACCAGCCACGGCGTGTACACGAGCGATCCCCACATCGAGCAGTCCGTGGTCAAGGCCATCCGCGACGCCGTCGACGTGCCGCTGGTTCTGCACGGCACTTCCGGTGTGCCCGATGAGCAGGTTGCCGAGGCTGTGAAGAACGGCATCTGCAAGGTCAACTACGCCACCGAGCTGCGTCAGGCCTACACTAAGGGCTTCATGGCCTACATGGCCGAGAACCCTGCCTGCTTCGATCCCAAGAAGCCGGCCAAGGAGGGCATGCGTGAGATCACCGAGCTGGTTAAGATCCGCATGACCAACCTCAACTCTGTGGGCAAAGCAGAGTAACAGCAAGGGTACTCTGATCCCACCGGACGGTTTGGGCGGGTCCCGTACTTAGTTTCCAAAACGTCCTCGCGCATGAAGGCCCCCGTTGTCTCGCTTCTTCGAAGCGTTGACAACGGGGGCCTTCGCGCTGCGGAATGATTTTGGAAACTAAGTACGGGGACCTGCCCAAGCCGTCCTGCTCGATCGCCCTTGTGGCGTTGGGGCGGGAAGGATGGTGCGCGAGGGGCGCCTTGTTGATGAGGGGCTAGTATGCTCGGGCTTGGTTGGGGAATGCCTGGTCTAGTGAGGCTTGGAGCTTTTCGAACGATGCTCGCAAGTTGTGGCTCTGGTCGGTTGAGCGTTTTGCTTTTGTGGTGGGGGAGTCGAGGAGACCGTTTCTCTGTGTCGGGGGGAAGGAGAAAAGGTTTGCATGATTTAGGGATGGCTGCTGTGCTGCGTCATTGGAAGAATGCATGCTTATGCGGCCTCCTCGATGTCCACCAAAAGGTTGCGCACGGGGTATGCTGCTAGGTTCCGTGCGTTGGCAGTATTATGCCGCGGCTGTTGCAAAGAAGCGCTAAAGAAAGGCTTAATCAGGTTTGATGTAACAATGAAACCGCAGGTCAAGGCTATTGAGTAACACTCTTGAAAGGTTTTGAGCTTAAGGGCTTTCTAAGGTTTGTGGCGCGGATGTGGCTCGCCTGTGTGGGGCGTGTGGACGGCTCGTTCCTAGCGCTGCGGTGCGGCGGCGCGTACTTGTTCGATGACCTTTTCCATCGTGCCGTCGATGCGGTCTTTTTTGAGCTCGCATTCCCAGATGGTTATGGGTGTCCAGCCCATTTGGGTGAGTGCGTTGATGGCTGCTCGGTCGCGCTCGACGTTGCGACGGAACTTTGCCTCCCAAAACTCAACGTTGCGCTTGGGCTGGCTCGGATTGCACTTAGGGCAGCGATGCCAAAAGCAGCCGTTGACGAAGATGGCGATCTTGCGTCCGGGGAAGGCGATGTCGGGTTTGCCGGGAACCTTCCATTCCAAGCGATAGCCCGTAAGGCCCGCGGCGCGCAGGCGCTGTCGTACGAGCAGCTCGGGCTTGGTGTTCGCACGTTTGTTGCCCTTCATGGACTTTTTTATGGCGGCGCGACGGCGCACCAGTTCGCGCTCGTCGGCGGAAAGGTCCGAGGTATCGATGCCGTCGAGCAGACCTGGTTTGGGGCGCTTTTTGCTACGGCGCTTAGGTGCGCGCTTGGGCTTGGTGGCGGGCTCGTCGGTCGCGGTGGCCTCGGCGTCGTTGGCAGCGCCGTTGGCCTCAAGCCGGTCTTCCTTCAACTCAATCAGGGCATCAATGAGTCCCTTGTCGGCGGGCATCCATTCCACCGTGGCAAGCGAGGTACGCGGAATCCAGCGGATATCGAGCTGGCGGTCGTGCTTCTGGGGCTCATCGGATTCATCGGCGAGTGAGCAGTAGTAGCACTCCATGGAGAGATGGAAATCGGGGTAGTCGTACTCAACGGTATAGAAATCACGCAGGTTGGTGACTTTTACCTGCAACTCTTCCATAAGCTCGCGGCGTACGGCGTCTTCGGGTGTCTCGCCGCGCATGAGCTTGCCGCCCGGGAACTCCCAAAGTCCCCGCATGTCGCCGTAGCCGCGCTGCACGGCAAGCAGCTCGTCAGATCCTTCCTTGCGAATGATCCCAGCGGCAACATGAACAGTCTTCAACAGGAGTCCTCTCTCAACATCAACGCGTGGCAGGCTAGCTACCCGTACCTTACACAACGGTAAGGCAAGCGTAAGCCATATCGATGGTAGCCGACTCGTCTTCTTGCGACTATAGATGCCGTAGACTAATCGCAAGAAAGGACTCGGTATGCAAACCACGCACATGGCGACCCCGGTACTGGAGGTCGCGCATCTCGAAAACGTATACGGCGCGTTGGGCAACGTGACCCGCGCGCTCAACGACGTCAGCTTTACCGTCAACCGCGGCGAATTCGTTGGCATCATGGGTGCTTCGGGCTCGGGCAAGTCGACGTTGCTCAACTGCGTCTCGACCATCGATAGCGCCACAAGTGGCACGATCCGCATCAACGGGCAGGACGTAACACGCATGAAGCAGGCTAAGCTTTCGCAGTTCCGCCGCGAGGAGCTTGGCTTTATCTTCCAGGACTCCAACCTGCTCGATACGCTCACGGCACGCGAGAACATCGCCCTGCCGCTCACCATCGCCCGCACAAACTCGGCAGAGATCTCGACCCGCGTGCAGGATGTGGCAGCGCGCCTGTCCATCAGTCAGGTACTCGACAAGTATCCCTACCAGATGTCCGGCGGTCAGCAGCAGCGCGTTGCCGCGGCTCGCGCGCTCGTCACCGACCCCACCATGATCATGGCCGACGAGCCCACCGGCGCCCTCGATTCCAAGAGCGCTCGCCTGCTGCTCGAGAGCCTGGAGGCCCTTAACCGCCGCCTGCGCGCCACCGTGCTCATGGTCACGCACGACAGCTTTGCCGCCAGCTACACGAGCCGTGTGCTGTTTATTCGCGACGGCAAGATCTTCACCGAGCTGCGCCGTGGCGACACCGACCGCCGAGAGTTCTTCGACCGCATTATGGAGGTCGTTGCCATGATGGGCGGTGAGGGCTCCGATGCTCTGTAAACTCGCTTGGGGTAACGTCCGCCGCGCCGGCCGCGACTACCTCGTCTACCTTTTGACGCTCACCCTGGGCGTCACGGTCTTCTATGCCTTTAACACCATCTCGATGCAGGTCGACATCGCCGGAATCGATGAAGAGGGCTTGGCGCAGGTTATGGGCAGCATGCTCGGCGACCTGACGTACTTTTTGGCCGGTGTCATGGCCTTTTTGATGGTGTATGCCAATAACTTCATCATGAAACGCCGCAAGAAGGAGTTTGGCCTGTATCAGGTGCTCGGCATGGGGCGCGGACGCGTCGCCACGATCATGGCGCTCGAGACGGTGATTGTCTCGGTCGTGGCCTTTGTCGCCGGCATTGTGCTGGGTGTGGGACTCTCCCAGCTCATGACGTTCTTTACGGCCTCGCTTTTTAAGACACAGATTGCCAATTTCCACTTCTTTTTCTCGGTGCATGCGTTCAATCTGACCCTTGCCTGCATGCTCGTAATGTTTGTGCTCACGCTACTGCTGAACCTTCGCGCCGTGCGTCGTACCAAACTCATCGAGCTTATGGGTGCCGAGCGTCGCAACGAGAGCATCAAGACGCGCAACCCCTGGATTGCGATTGCCATCTTTGCCGTGGGCGTGGTGCTTGTGGGCGTGGCCTATTACCGTCTGCTACGTGATGGGTTCCCGCTAACCGCGACGGACAGCAAGCTGCAAGAGGCCATGAACCAGTTTGGCATTACGACCGCTATGGTTACCGTGGGCACCTTTGCCCTGTTCTGGGGACTCTCGGGCATGCTCATCAAGCTGCTGCAGAGCCTGCGCGGCGTGTACTGGCGCGGCCTCAACATGTTTACCGTGCGCCAGCTTGCGGCCAAGGTCAACACGGTGTGCTTTTCGATGGGCGTCATCGCGATGCTCCTGTTTTTGGCCATCACCTCGGTGACGTGCGGTATGTCGATTGCCAATGTGATGAACGAAAACCTGGAGCGCTATAACCCTGTTGACGTGTCACAGACGTATGTCTATTACACGCCCGATACGCTCGACTACTACAAAGAGTACATCAATCCGTCTGAAGCCGATCGCATGGTGCTGGCCGATAGTACGGTCGATTTGTACCCCGCATGGCACGGTAAGGGCAAGTCGGCGGGCAACAACGACGAGACCGGCAAGAAGGTCAATATCGCCGATGTTGCCGGTGAGCATGTGCAGATCGATTCGTATCTGAGTTACCCGCTTGGCGGCTCGGACCCTTCGGTGACCCCAGGTGAGATGTGCAAGACCATGGGCGAAAAGCTTCCCAAGGCGTTCGGGGGTAGCAATGCCGATACGATGGGTCTGTTTGTGACGCCGGCGAGCCAGTACAACAAACTGCGTCAGATGATGGGCGAGGAGCCGGTGCACATCGGTCGCGACCAGTACCTGCTCACGTGTGATATGGGCGGCGAGCTGGTCGACCTGTACACCAAGTATATGGCTGACGGCCATACCCTTACCTTGGGCGGGTATACGCTCAAGCCCGCAACCGATAAGTCGGATGAGGACACGGCGGCCATCGCCAACTCGGCGATGGGCAGTAATGGGGGTACCGTCGTCGTTGCCGACGAGCTGTTGTCCCAACTTAATCTGCAGCCGTATTCCAGTAGCCTGCTCGTTAACTACAAACAGGGGATGGATGCGACCGAGGCAGACGAGAGCATTAAATACACTGTGCTCGACAATCTGCTCGTTGACGGCAAGGAGCCGGGGTCGTGGGGAATCTTTATCACACGCTCCGAGATGTACACGCAAGCAGCGCAAATGAACGGTCTTATTAGCTACCTAGCCATCTACATCGGCTTTGTATTGGTCGTTGCATGCGCGGCGATTCTGTCGATCCAGCAACTCTCCAACGTGGCCGACGGCAGCCGCAGCTATCGTGTGCTGGCACAGATCGGCTGTGAGGACCGCCAGATTCGCCATTCGGTGATGGCGCAGCAAGCTGTATTCTTCCTGTTCCCGCTGGCAGTGGGCCTGGCGCACTCCTTTGTGGCACTTAAGGTGATCATCGAGCTGGTGAGCATATTCGGAAATATGAGCATCGGCGGCACCGTGGGCCTCACCTGTGCAATCTTCCTGGCGGCCTATGGCGGCTACTTCCTGGTGACCTATCTCATGAGCGCCGGCATGGTACAAGCTGCCATAGCTACCCGCTA
>USTC01000011.1 GCA_900557505.1 uncultured Collinsella sp. | reverse complement strand
CTGCAGGAGATCCTGACCGTCAAGTCCGACGATACCGTGGGCCGCGTCAAGACCTACGAGTCCATCGTCAAGGGCGAGAACGTTCCTGTCCCGGGTATCCCCGAGTCCTTCAAGGTTCTCGTCAAGGAGATTCGCTCCCTCGCACTGGACATCGAGCCCATGCACGATGCCGACGAGGACGCCTCCGCACCTGTGACCGCCGAGGAGACCTCCGCTCTCGACGACCTGGCTGCGCTCGCCGGCGTTGACGCCGACGTCGAGGCCGAGGACGCCGAGACCACCGAGGCGCCCGAGGCTGTCGCCGCCACGACCACTGATAAGGAGTAGTTGACTGTGGCAGATTTCGAAGCTACTGATTTTGACTCGGTAAAGATCTCCCTTGCCTCCGCCGACCAGATCCGTTCCTGGTCGCACGGTGAGGTCAAGAAGCCGGAGACCATCAATTACCGTACCCTCAAGCCCGAGAAGGACGGCCTGTTCTGCGAGAAGATCTTCGGTCCCGCCAAGGACTGGGAGTGCTCCTGCGGCAAGTACAAGGGCATCCGCTTTAAGGGCATCGTCTGCGAGCGCTGCGGCGTCGAGGTCACCTCGGCCAAGGTGCGTCGCGACCGCATGGGCCACATCGAGCTCGCCGCTCCCGTGTCCCACATCTGGTACTTCAAGAGCCCCACGAGCTTCCCGATGAGCCGTATGCTCGACATCAAGTCCAAGGACCTCGAGAAGGTTCTGTACTTTGCCAGCTACATCATCACCGAGGTCGACTACGAGGCTCGCGAGGCCGACGCCGACGACCTGCGCGAGGAGCTCGCCGCCGATCTGGAAGAGATCGATGCCGAGTGCGCCCGCCAGATCGAGTCCCTCAAGGAGCAGGGCAACCCCGAGAACTTTGACGAGTTCTCCGACGAGGAGCCGCTGACCCCCGAGGAGATCGCCTCTGGCATCGTCGACATCGAGGAAGAGTGCAAGGACGAGAAGCAGCTCCGCACGGACGCCTTCAACGCCTTCATGAAGCTCAGCGAGCGCGACCTCATTTCCGATGAGCCGCTGTTCCGCGAGATGACCCGTTACTACTCCATGTACTTCAAGGGTGGCATGGGTGCCGAGGCCGTCCGCGACCTGCTCGCTGCCATCGACCTCCCCTCCGAGGCCGAGAAGCTCAAGGCCATCATCGCCGACGAGGACTCCCAGAAGCAGAAGCGCGAGAAGGCCGTCAAGCGCCTCGAGGTCGTTGACGCCTTCCTGAAGGGCGGCAACAGCCCCGCGAACATGATCCTGGATGTCATCCCGGTCATTCCGCCCGATCTGCGCCCGATGGTCCAGCTCGACGGCGGCCGCTTCGCCGCGTCCGACCTCAACGACCTGTATCGTCGCGTGATCAACCGTAACAACCGACTCAAGCGCCTGCTCGACCTGGACGCCCCTGCGATCATCGTGAACAACGAGAAGCGCATGCTCCAGGAGTCCGTGGACGCCCTGTTCGACAACGGCCGTCGTGGTCGCCCGGTCTCTGGCCGTGGCGGTCGCCCGCTCAAGTCGCTCGCCGAGGCCCTCAAGGGCAAGCAGGGCCGTTTCCGTCAGAACCTGCTGGGCAAGCGTGTCGACTACTCCGGCCGTTCGGTCATCGTTACCGACCCCAAGCTGCTGCTGCACCAGTGCGGTCTGCCCAAGACCATGGCGCTGGAGCTGTTCAAGCCCTTCGTCATGAAGCGCCTGGTCGAGCTTGGCAGGGTCGAGAACATCAAGGGCGCCAAGCGCGCTATCGACCGCGGTGCCACCTTTGTGTGGGATATCCTCGAAGAGGTCATCGACGGCCGCGTCGTGCTGCTCAACCGTGCACCGACCCTGCACCGTCTGTCCATCCAGGCCTTTGAGCCGGTGCTGGTCGAGGGCAAGGCTATCCACCTGCACCCGCTGGTCTGCTCGCCCTTCAACGCCGACTTCGACGGCGACCAGATGTCTGTCCACGTGCCGCTGTCCAGCCAGGCTCAGGCCGAGGCTCGCGTGCTCATGCTCTCTGCGAACAACCTGCGCTCGCCGGCATCCGGCAAGCCGGTCAACATCCCTTCGCAGGACATGATCATCGGTGTGTACTACCTCACCCAGGTTCGCGAGGGTCTGCCGGGCGAGAACCACGTGTTCTCGAGCTTCGATGACGCGCTGCACGCCTATGACTGCCGCTCCGAGGTCGACATGCAGGCCAAGATCCAGGTCCGCGTGTCCGCTGCCGATGCCAACGTCATCAACGAGGACGGCACCCGTATCTTCCGCGTTAAGAACGGCAAGAACGAGTTTGTCGACTACGACGTCACCGGCAACAAGACCGCGCGGTTCGAGACCTCTATCGGCCGCATCATCTTCAACCGCCAGTGCCTGCCCGAAGACTATGAGTTCATGAACTACAAGATGGTCAAGGGCGATGTGGCCAAGCTGGTTGCCGACTGCTGCGATCGTTACCCCGAGGCCAAGGTCGGCCCGATCCTCGACGCCATCAAGTACTCCGGCTTCCACTACGCTACCCGCGCCGGCCTCACCATCTCGGTGTGGGACGCTCTTATCCCTGCCGAGAAGCAGGAGCTGCTCGACCGCGCCCAGGCCAACGTCGACCAGATCAACGAGTACTTCGAGGAGGGCTTCATCAACGAGACGGAGCGCCACATCGAAGTCGTTAACGAGTGGACCGCTTGTACCGATAAGGTTGCAGCGCTCATGCTCGACATGTTCGACGAGGAGAACCCGCTCTACATGATGGCCGACTCCGGCGCCCGTGGTTCTAAGACCCAGCTGCGTCAGCTCGGCGGCATGCGTGGCCTGATGGCAGACATGTCCGGCGAGACGATCGACCTTCCCATTAAGGCGAACTTCCGCGAGGGCCTGCTGCCGCTCGAGTACTTCATTTCGACTTACGGCGCCCGTAAGGGCCTGGTCGATACCGCATCCCACACCTCGGACTCTGGTTACCTGACCCGTCGTCTGGTCGACGTGGCCCAGGACGTCATCGTCCGCGAGGAGGACTGCGGTACGCACGAGGGCGTCACCTACAACCTCATCATCCCCGGCACCACCGACCTCAACACCGACCTCGTCGGCCGTTGCTTCATTGAGGACGTCGTGGCTCCCGATGGCACCGTGCTCTTTGAGCAGGACGGTTACATCGAGAAGGTCGCCGACATCCAGAAGATGGTCGATGCAGGCCTCAAGAAGGTCAAGCTCCGCGCGCTGCTCACCTGCCGTTCCAAGTACGGCGTGTGCCAGAAGTGCTACGGCTGGGATCTTTCCACCCGTCGTCCGGTCGCCATCGGTACCGCGGTCGGCATTATTGCCGCCCAGTCCATCGGCGAGCCCGGTACGCAGCTTACGATGCGTACCATTCACTCCGGCGGCGTCGCTGGCGTCGACGATATTACGCAGGGTCTGCCTACGGTCAGCCGTATGTTCGATATCGTCGGCAACGTCAACGAGAAGATTCTGGGTCGCGAGGCCGAGCTGGCTCCGTACTCCGGTCACCTCTCGATTAAGCCCGAGAAGTCCGAGTACGTGCTGACGCTCACCGACTCCGAGGATCACTCCCGTGTCCTCGACGAGCGTCGCGTCCCCGCTTCGGTGCGCTTCATGCCCGAGATCGAGGACGGCTGCGAGGTTCGCGCCGGCGACCAGATCACCAAGGGCTTCGTCAACTTCCGCAACCTGCGCAAGCTGACCGACATCGAGTCGACGATGCACACCTTCGTCGAGAGCGTCAAGGACGTCTACACCAGCCAGGGCGTCGACCTGAACGACAAGCACATCGAGGTGCTCGCACGTCAGATGCTGCGTCGCGTTCAGATCACCAACCCCGGTGACTCCAAGTACCTGCTTGGTCAGTACGTCGACCGCTACGAGTTCGCCGACGAGGTCGAGCGCGTTGCCCGTTTGGGCGGTCAGGCTCCTGTGGCCGAGCCCGTCATCCTGGGTACTCTCAAGGTCGCGTCCAACATCGACTCCTGGCTGTCGAGCGCTTCGTTCATCCGTACCGCCGGCGTCCTTACCGAGGCTGCCATTGAGGGCAAGGTCGACCACCTGCTCGACCTTAAGTCCAACGTCATCGTCGGTAAGAAGATCCCGGCCGGTACCGGCCTCAAGCCGTACGCCAACGCCAAGCTGACGTATCGCACGGCCGACGGCTACGTGGACATCGACGGCCCGGCTTCGCCCAACGCCAAGTCGCTGCCCGAGTGGGCTCCGGTGGAGCTCAAGGACCTGGACGAGCAGCTTCCGCAGCAGCTCGACTGGGCCGGCTACGACGAGTTCGGTGGTGCTGACGGTTCGTTCACCCGCAACGGCCACACCATCTCCGCCGAGAAGGCTCGCCTGTACCTGTTCGACGACCTGGGCGTGTCGCAGCGCTGGACCAACAAGTTCAGCGAGGTCGGCATCGAGACGGTCGGCGACCTGGTTGGCAAGTCCGAGGAGGATCTGCTGCGCATCGATGGCATCGGTGCCAAGGCGATCGAGGAGCTCCGTGACGGCCTGGAGGCCCACGACCTGCTCTACATCCTCGAGAACAACGACGACGTTGCCGACGAGGAAGACCTCTCGCAGCTGCTGCAGATGGTCTTTAGCCCCGACGGTCCGGATGACATCCTGCTGGGCACCTCTGCCGCGCCGACGCATCACGCCGACGCCGACGAGGAGCTCCTGGGTGCTCCGATCGACGACAAGAAGGCTCCCGCCAACGGTGCCATCAACGAGGACATGGCTTCCCTCGACGAGCTGCTCAACCAGCTCGTTGACACCGACGACGCCGAAGAGGCCAAGGACAACGACGAGGAGTAATTTCCTAGTACGTTAACCGTCCTTCCAAAGACCCGCTTCCCAACAGGGGAGTGGGTCTTTTTTGGTGAGGAACGTTGTCCCGACGAGTACGTCGGATTCCCGGAACGGGCCGCCCGCTGTTTAAGTTTGTCGCGAGTTCCGCACGCAAAGGAAAGCACTTAATGTGCTTTCCGTCTTGCGCAGGACTGTAGAGCAGCAAACTTAAACAGCGGGCGGCCCGTTCCGGGAATCCGTCCCCGCGTACAGAAGGGGATTCCTTTTGTGTAGGCTTTGCGGAAATATGGCTATTTTTGGATACGCCCGGCGGCGTGGTCTGTTGACGGCACAGCTAACGGCACGTATCCTATCGAACTGCGTGTTTCGTAGGGGGATGCTGACCCCTCGATTCAAGCCGTTGCACTTTACAGAAAGCTGGAATCATTCGAGAAGGAGTACGCTTTGCCTACTATTAACCAGCTGGTTCGCCAGGGCCGTCGTTCCGTGCCCAAGAAGTCCAAGAACGCTGCTCTGCAGCACAACTCCCAGAAGCGCGGCGTGTGCACCCGCGTCTTCACCACGAGCCCCAAGAAGCCGAACTCGGCTCTTCGTAAGGTTGCCCGTGTTCGCCTTGTCAACGGCATCGAAGTTACTGCTTACATCCCGGGTGAGGGCCACAACCTGCAGGAGCACTCCATCGTGCTCGTCCGCGGCGGTCGTGTCCGTGACCTCCCTGGTGTCCGTTACCACATCATCCGTGGTACCCTGGATACTCAGGGTGTTGCCAACCGTATGCAGGCCCGTTCCAAGTACGGTGCTAAGCGCCCCAAGGCAAAATAAGCCAGATAACGTTTTGATACTTTCGCCGTGTGCCGCCTAAGCGTCGCACGGTAGACACTTAAGGAGATTTCACATGCCGCGTCGTGCAGCAGCTAATCGTCGTGAGGTTCAGCCTGACGCCGTTTACAACAACCGCCTGGTGACTCAGCTCATCAACAAGGTCCTTCTTGACGGCAAGAAGGCCACCGCTGAGCGCATCGTTTACACCGCTTTCGAGATCGTTGCCGAGAAGTCTGAGGGTGGCGACGCTCTCGCTACCTTCAAGAAGGCTATGGACAACGTCAAGCCCACGCTCGAGGTTAAGCCCAAGCGTGTCGGTGGCGCTACCTATCAGGTCCCGATGGAGGTCAACTCCCGTCGTTCCACCGCTCTGGGTATCCGCTGGATCGTCAACTTCTCCCGCGCTCGCAAGGAGAAGACCATGGCCGAGCGTCTCGCCAACGAGATTCTCGACGCCTCCAACGGCCTGGGCGCTTCCGTCAAGAAGCGTGAGGACGTCTTCAAGATGGCCGAGGCCAACCGCGCGTTCTCTCACTATCGTTGGTAAGTTAAGGTAAGGAACTAACATGGCTAAGCCTAAGTACAAGCTTTCCGATACCCGTAACATCGGCATCATGGCTCACATCGATGCCGGTAAGACCACCACGACCGAGCGTATTCTTTACTACACCGGTAAGACCCACAAGATCGGTGAGGTTCATGAGGGCGCTGCCACCATGGACTGGATGGTTCAGGAGCAGGAGCGCGGCGTAACCATTACCTCCGCTGCTACCACGTGCTTCTGGAACAAGGACGGTAAGGACTACCGCATCCAGATCATCGACACCCCGGGCCACGTTGACTTCACCGCCGAGGTCGAGCGCTGCCTGCGCGTCCTCGATGGCGCTGTCGCCGTCTTCGACGCCGTTGCCGGCGTTCAGCCCCAGTCTGAGACCGTTTGGCGTCAGGCTTCTACCTTCAACGTCCCCCGCATCGCCTTCATCAACAAGTATGACCGCGTGGGTGCTGACTTCTTCAACGCTATCGAGACCATGAAGGATCGTCTCGACGCCAACGCCGTGGCCGCTCAGGTCCCGATGGGCGCCGAGGACAACTTCTGGGGCGTCATCGACCTGGTCACCATGACTGCTTGGGACTTCAAGGCCGACGACAAGGGCATGACCTACCCCGAGCCGATGGACGAGATCCCGGCTGAGTTCGCCGACATCGCTGCCACCAAGCGCGAGGAGCTCCTCGACGCTGCTGCCAGCTTTGACGACGAGCTCATGGAGAAGATCCTCATGGAGGAGGACTTCACCGTCGAGGAGCTCAAGGCTGCTCTGCGCAAGGGCGTTCTGGCCAACGAGCTCAACCTCGTCTTCGTGGGCTCCGCCTACAAGAACAAGGGCGTCCAGGAGCTGCTCGACGCTGTCGTCGACTACCTGCCCAGCCCGCTCGACGTCGAGGCAGTCACCGGTACCGATCCGGACACCGGCGAGGAGATCGAGCGTCATCCTTCCTTCGACGAGCCCTTCTCCGGCCTGGTCTTCAAGATCATGACCGACCCGTTCGTCGGTAAGCTCACCTACGTCCGCGTTTACTCCGGCCGCGCCGAGTCCGGCTCCTACGTTGTCAACGCTTCCAACGGTCAGCGCGAGCGCCTCGGCCGCATCCTCGAGATGAACGCTGCCGAGCGTATCGACCGTGACGATGCCGCTGCCGGCGACATCGTCGCTTGCGTCGGCTTCAAGAACTCCACCACCGGTGACACCCTGTGCGCCGAGGGCAAGGAGATCGTCCTCGAGAAGATCGAGTTCGCTAAGCCCGTTATCGACGTTGCCATCGAGCCCAAGACCAAGGCCGAGCAGGACAAGATGTCCCTGGCTCTGACTAAGCTCGCCGAGGAGGACCCGACCTTCCAGGTGTCCACCAACCACGAGACTGGCCAGACCATCATCGCCGGCATGGGCGAGCTGCACCTCGAGATCATCGTCGACCGTCTGCTCCGTGAGTTCAAGGTTGACGCTAACGTTGGTAAGCCCCAGGTTGCCTATCGCGAGACCGCTGGTCACGACGTCGAGAAGGCTGAGGGCAAGTTCGTCCGTCAGTCCGGTGGTCGCGGTCAGTACGGCCACGCCGTCATCAAGCTCGAGAAGATGGAGGAGGGCTTCGGCTACGAGTTCGTCAACGCTATCGTCGGCGGCGTCGTGCCCAAGGAGTACATCCCGTCCATCGACAAGGGCATCCAGGAGGCCCTGAACACCGGTGTTATCGCCGGCTTCCCGGTCCTCGACGTCAAGGTCACCCTGTTCGACGGTTCTTACCACGAGGTCGACTCCTCCGAGGCCGCCTTCAAGATCGCCGGTTCCATGGCTATCAAGGACGCCCTCAAGAAGTCCGATCCGCAGCTGCTCGAGCCGATCATGGCTGTCGAAGTCGAGACCCCCGAGCAGTACATGGGCGACGTTATGGGCAACCTCTCCGGTCGCCGCGGCAAGATCGAGGGCATGGAGGATCGCAAGAACAGCAAGCTCATCCGTGCCAAGGTGCCGCTGGGCGAGATGTTCGGTTACGCTACCGACCTTCGCTCCCAGACCCAGGGCCGTGCATCCTACACGATGCAGTTCGACTCTTATGAGCCCGCGCCCAAGTCCATTGTGGACGAGGTCATGAGCAAGAACGCCTAAGTTCGAGCTCCCTGTTACGTAATCCGCGAGAACATCTCTCGCACTCTTTGGAGGTTTAAGTTGGCTACCCAGAAGATCCGCATTCGCCTCAAGGGCTATGATCACGAGGTCGTCGATCAGTCCGCGAAGCTCATCGTCGAGACCGCTCAGAAGACCGGCGCTCGCGTTTCCGGTCCTGTCCCCCTGCCCACCGAGCGCAACCTGTACACGGTTATCCGCTCGCCGCACGTGAACAAGGACTCCCGTGAGCAGTTCGAGATGCGCACCCACAAGCGCCTCATCGACATCCTCGACCCCACCTCGGGCACCGTTGATTCGCTCATGCGTCTCGACCTCCCCGCTGGCGTCGACATCGACATCAAGCTCTAAGCGATATCGCTCATAGCTTAAAGGGCCCCGCTGCCATTATGGTAGCGGGGCCCTTTTGTTTTGAATGGTGGCCTTGGGGGCCCGGATAATGCGGCCGAATGGGTGGCTATGGCGTCTTATTTGCCCATGGGGCGCAGGGATGCCTCCTCAAAATGGAAGGATCGCAAGTCGTCTTCTGTCTCGATGCACGCGCGACCAAAGTCATCGACCGTTTGAAAGATGCCACGCGCCAGCTCGTCCCCAGCGGGGGAACGGGCGATAACGTGATCCCCAATCCAATTGAGATGACCGATATATTCACCGTGGACGGGCGCGAGCGGTCCGGCGTCTTCTTCCATCGCGTTGAGACGCTCTGCCCATGTGTCTACAGCGTTCACGACCGCGTGATAGACCTCCTTGAGTAGCACATCGACGGCGGGAACATTCTCGTTGAGGTCCGAGAGACCGATTGCCGGCAGGCCGCCATCGGGAACCTCCGAAGGCACATAGTTCACATTGACGCCAATGCCGCAGACGGCGAAAGGTTTGCCTTGGTTATCGCGTGCGGCCTCGACCAGAATGCCGCCGAGCTTGCGTCCTCGCGCGACCAGATCGTTGGGCCATTTGAGGCCAATCTCGTTTGCAAGACCCTGCTTTTCGAGCGCCTCGAGCACCGTTAGGCCGCTGACGGCGGCAAGACCAGTGTACTTTGCAGGATTAACGCATGGACGCAGGACAATCGAAAGCAATAGGTTGCCGGCGGTTGAATCCCACTTGTGGCCGCGCCGGCCGCGTCCTGCCGTTTGCGCCCGGGCGGCAAGTCCTGTGCCGTGCGGCGCTCCTTGTTTTCCTGCTTCGAGCAGGTCATCGTTGGTCGATCCGGTTACGTCGACTATCGTTAATTTGGCATCCATAGCGGCTGCTACCTCCTTAATCAATAAGTGAATAACGCAATGGTGTCGTGAGGCAGACACAATGTGAAGCCTTTGTCGCATTTGGACAATTTAATGTTAACACGTCAACAACGACTGAAATGCGTTATCCTCTCTTGGTCGATGTAAACACGTCAACAACTCAAAGGAGGTTAGTGATGGGTTTCACGATACTGGGAACGGGCTCGGCACTTCCCGAGCGCAGCGTTTCCAACGACGAGCTGTCCGAGTTCCTTGACACCTCGGATGAGTGGATTTTTACCCGCACGGGGATCAAGAGCCGCCATGTGTGCACCACCGAGTCACTCGACGACCTTGCCGTGGCAGCGAGCGAGCAAGCGCTCCAGACGTCCGGAATCGATGCGAGCCAGTTGGATCTTATCGTCTGTTCGACGACGACGGGCGATCATCTCGTTCCTGCCGAAGCGTGCGCCGTTGCCGAGCGCCTGGGTGCCACATGTCCTGCCTTCGACGTTTCGGCGGCTTGTGCCGGCTTCGTATTTGCGCTCGATGTCGCCGAGGGCTATATCGCCCGCGGTCGCGCCAAGCACGTGCTGGTCGTAGCCGCCGAGCAGATGACGCGCGCGCTCGATTGGACCGACCGTGCCACGTGCGTGCTCTTTGGCGATGGCGCGGGTGCTGCGGTCATAGGGGCTGGGGGAGAGAATCCCCTTGCTGTTGAGCTTTCGACGGCGCCCGACGTCGAGACGTTGCACGTTCCCGGTCTGGTCGGCAACTCGCCGTTTAAGGCTTCCGCAGATAGCGAGAGCGTGCTGTCCATGAATGGCCGCCGCGTGTTCAAGTTCGGCGTCAACGCCATCTGCGACACGGTCCATAAGCTTGCGAGTGATGCGGGCATTTCGGTCGAAGACATCGACCATTTTGTATTCCATCAGGCTAACGAACGAATCCTGAGTCAGGCGGTCAAGCGCCTGGGCGTGCCGGACGAGCGCGTGGTTCGCACGTTGCGCGAGACCGGCAACATTTCGAGCGCATGCATTCCGCTTGCTCTCGATCGACTGGCAAATACCGGTGCGCTGCACGCGGGCGACACCATCGCCCTGGTCGGATTTGGCGCCGGCTTGGATGTAGGTGGCTATCTACTTCGCTGGAAGTAGTTGCACATAGGAAATGAAAACGCCCCTGGGGCACAAACAAAGGAGAACTGCCATGACAGATCAGAAGACCTTCGAGCGCGTTTGCGACGTTATCCGCGAGACCGCCGGCCTTGACGATGTCGAGATGAAGCCCGAGTCCACGCTCGAGGAGATTGGCCTCGACAGCCTGGGTACCGTCGAGATCCTCGTTGCCGTCGAGGACGAGTTTGGCATTGAGCTCGATACCGAGGAGAACCCCAAGACGGTCGGCGAGTTCGTCGATACGGTCGAGGCGGCATTGGAGAAGTAGTGATGCTCAAGTCTCCTCTCTGCGATCTGCTCGGCATCGAAAAACCCGTGTTCCAGGGTGGCATGGCCTGGATTGCCGATGCCTCGCTGGCATCTGCCGTGTCCGAGGCGGGCGGCTTAGGCATTATCGCGGCCATGAATGCCGACGCAAACTGGCTGCGCGATCAGATTCACGAGCTGCGCGCCAAGACGGATAAGCCCTTTGGCGTCAACGTTATGCTCATGAGCCCGTTTGTCGACGAGGTCGCACAAGTGGTGATTGATGAGCGGGTGCCCGTTGTGGTGACCGGCGCCGGCAATCCCACCAAGTACATGAAGGCCTGGAACGATGCAGGCATCAAGGTCATACCCGTCGTGGCTTCGGTGGCGCTGGCGCGTCTCGTGGCGCGTCGCGGAGCAACTGCCGTGGTTGCCGAGGGCACCGAATCAGGCGGCCATATTGGAGAGACCTCGACGATGGCGCTGGTGCCGCAGGTTGTCGATGCGGTCGATATTCCCGTGGTTGCGGCTGGCGGCATCGCCGATGGTCGCGGTGTGGCGGCCGCCTTTATGCTCGGCGCTGCCGGCGTCCAGGTGGGAACACGCTTTCTGGTCGCAAACGAGTGCACCGTATCCGAAAAGTACAAAGAGCTGGTGCTCAAGGCAGGCGACACGTCGACGCGTGCGACCGGTCGCTCGACGGGACATCCGGTTCGCGCCCTCAAGAGCCCCTTCACCAACGCGTATGCCAAGAACGAGGCGGCGGGCGCAAGCCCCGAGGAGCTTGGGGCCATGGGCACGGGCGCGCTTCGTAAAGCCGCAAAGGACGGTAATTACGAAGAGGGTTCGTATTTGTGCGGACAGATTGCCGGCATGGTCAACGAACGCCAGAGCGCACGCGAAATCGTCGACGACCTGGTCGATGGCGCCGAGCATGTCCTGAAGGGTGCATCCGCATGGGTAGCGTAGCGTTTCTGTTTGCCGGTCAGGGTGCCCAGCATCCCGCGATGGGCGTCGACCTCATCGAGGCATCGCCGGCGGCTGCCGAGGTGTTCGCCATTGCCGATGAGGTGCGCCCGGGGACCAGCGAGCAGTGCCGGAGCGCCTCCAAGGAGGAGCTCTCGCAGACTGCGAACACGCAGCCTTGCGTGTTCGTGCACGACTTGGCTGTCGCCGTCGCCCTGCGTGAGCGCGGCGTGGTGCCTGCCGCCTGTGCGGGATTCTCGCTGGGCGAGGTCGCCGCGCTCACCTTTGCGGGGGCGTTCGATACGCGAGCGGGCTTTGAGCTTGTGTGCGAGCGCGCGGCATTGATGGCCACAGCGGCCGAGCGCCATCCGGGCGGCATGCGTGCCGTCATTAAGCTCGATACGGCGCAAGTCGAGGGCCTGGCAAAACAGGCCGGCGAGGACTGCTGGCCGGTCAACTACAACAGCCCCCAGCAGACGGTTGTGGCCGGAGCGCCCGATGCGTTGCAGACCCTCGACGCCCTGGTAAAAGAGGCTGGGGG
>USTC01000010.1 GCA_900557505.1 uncultured Collinsella sp. | reverse complement strand
CGTCGGCAGGTTACGGCGTTTGGTAAAACGCCGTAACTCGACGCCGTAACCCTACAGCTCCGTTACTTCAACGCTGTTGTAGATCTCGTCCCAGCGGTCCATGACCAGGTGACCGGTCTTGGGATCCATGGCGTTGAGCTTGCCGCAGGTATTGGCGGTCTTGAGCACCGTGATGTCATCGGCACCGGCAGCAATGGCATGCGCAAAGCCGGCGATGGTCGAGTCGCCGGAACCCGTTGCGTTCACAGCCGCAATCGCGGGCGTCTTAGCGCGGAATGCGCGGCCCTCATGGAAGCCCACCGAACCGGCAGCGCCCATCGAAACGACGACCCAGGGGATACCGGCAAAGCGGTCATCGGCGGCAAGCGCCTCGCGCAGGGCATCGACATCATCGGTCGTAAAGGACGTACCCAGCAGGCCGTTAATCTCGGTCAGGTTGGGCTTTACGAGCTCAGGCTTAGCGTCAGACTCCAGCGCGGCCTCCAGCGATGCACCCGAGGTGTCAAGCAGCACCTTGGCGCCCGCCTCCTCGGCGATCTTGACGAGCTCGGCATAGTAGCCGGCATCGACGCCACGCGGCAGCGAGCCCGAAAGCGTCACAACGTCCGCCTTCGCTGCAAGCTCGGCAAACTTGGCCGTAAAGGCCTCGAGCTCGGCCGGGGCGATCTGCGGACCGCTCTCCAAAAGCTCGGTCTGATTGCCCTCGTGCAGGATATTCAGGCAAATGCGCGTCTCACCGGCGATGGGCACAAAGTCGTTCTTGACGCCGTCGGCATCCATAAGCTCAGCCATATAGGCACCCATGTGGCCGCCGAGCAGGCCGGTCGCGAGCACGTCGTCGCCCAGCTGCAGCAGCACACGGCTCACGTTGAGGCCCTTACCGCCAGCGGTCTTTTCGGGCGTCACGCGGTTAACGTCGTCGATGATCAGCTTGTCGAGTTGATAGCGCGTATCGATCGACGGGTTCATGGTAACGGTCAGAATCATATTGAACTCCTGTTCCGGGGCGGCATGACCCGCCCCAAACATACGATAACTCGTTAAAGGATCTCGATCTCAAAGCCGCGGGTAACGGTCTCCCCCGGCTTGGCAACCAGGCAGCCACGCTTGTGCTCCAGAATATCGTCCTCGTCGGAGCAGGTGGACAGGCCGCCCCACGGTTCAACAGCCACAAAGTCGCCCTCGGGCTTGCTCCACACAATCAGGTACGGCATATCGGGGAACGTATGGCGCACGCCCTTGTCCTCGGTTTTCTTGGTCAACGTAACCACGCGGCTCTGTAGCACGTCAAAGATGGTCTCCGCGAAGTCGAAGAGTTCGTGGGTAAGCGGCAGGTTCTGGCCGATCATGGGGTTCTTGCTCGATGCTCAACATCAATCAGGCCCGTCGAGGGAACGGCAGTACACAGCTCGTCGGCCTCGCGCTGCTCAAAACGGAGCTCATAGTCGTCATAGGACTCACCCTCGTCGAGCGGGCACTTAAAGCCGGGGTGACCGCCCACAAAGAATGGCATGTCCTCGGTGCCCTCATTGGTCACCTCGTAGGACACGTTCACCTTTTCCGAATCGATCGTGTAACGAGCAACGATCTTAAACGGATACGGGTACTGCTCGAGCAACTCGGCATGGTCGGCAGAGCTTAGGCTCAGCGCAACCATGTTGTCGCTCTGTTCCTCGAGCTTCCACTCCTGCTTGCGCGCAAAACCGTGGCGGGCGAGCTTGACCTCGCGGCCGCCCATGGTCATTGCGTGACCGTCACGAAGGCCGCCGCAGATCGGGAAGCAAATGGGTGCCTGGCCCGACCAGACCGCCGGGTCGCCCTGCCACAGGTACTCGCGACCGTTGGCTTTAATCGAAGTGAACGATCCGCCAGCCGTGCTCAGTGCCACGCAGATAGAACCGTTATCAAGAACAAACTCCATAGGAGCCTTCCCTTTCTTACGACAGCCCGCCAAGTCAATAGGGCTGATAGAAAACCGGCCCGCGCCCCCTCACAGAAACGCGAGCCGTCAATTAAAAAGCTGCAAATCGCCAAGTACAGCCAAGAGCGAAGCACTCAAGCCAAGCAAGCAAACGTGTTATCGGAGCAGCTCGCCGTATCGGAAATCTTCGCAACAACAGCGGTAACCCCACAGGTCACCTCAACGTCAGCGAGAAGCCAGCTGGTGAGGCAAGGTGCCGTGAAGCGAGGCGGCATTGACCTTCTGGTCATGCCGCCGAAGCTGAACGGCAGCTTGCCCCCAACGTCAGCGAGCAGCGCGCAGCGTCGACCCGTTACGCGGTTTGGCAAAACCGCGTAACCTCCTTAGTCGTGGTATTCGCCGCGGTCCCACTTCTCGAGGAACTCGTCAAAGAAGTGCGGGTCAGCCTGAGCCTCGGCGTCGGCCTTATTGCAGGCATCGATCTTGGCGATCAGGGCATCGTGCTCGGGAGTCTTCTCGTAAGGCTCCTCCAGGAAGGCAAGCATGATATCGGCCATCAGGAACTCGCCGGTGATCTTGCCGCCAAAGCCCACGATGTTGGCGTTGAGCTCGCGACGGGCATACAGGGCAGAGGTCATGTCGCGGACCAGGGCGCAGCGAGCGCCGGGGACCTTGTTGACGGCGTTGGTGATGCCGATGCCGGTGCCGCACAGGGCCACGCCAAAGTCGGCCTTGCCGCTGGCAACAGCCTCGCCCACGGCCTTACCGTAGATGGGATAGTGCGTACGGGTGTGGCTGTAGGTGCCGCAGTCGAGCACCTTGTAGCCAGCCTGCTCCAGGCGGTCGGCCAGATAGATCTTCTCGTCCGTAACGATATGGTCGCAACCGATTGCGATGGTCTTCTTCATCAGAACGTCCTTTCGTCTGAATTCACAAGTTGAGGTAGAAGTTCGAGTTCTCGGTGGCTCTCGTTAGGCCATCTTGTTGAGCATGTCGACACGGATCTGGTGACGGCCGCCGGCGTACTGGGCACGCAGGAACTCACGGGCGATCTTCTTAGCGACCTCGGTGCCCACAACGCCCGGGCCCATGGTGACCATGCGCGAGCCGTTGTGCTCGCGGGTCATGTAGGCGGAACGCTCGTCGGAAATGTTGGCGACGACCATGCCCTTGATCTTGACGGCGGCCATATAGGAGCCGACGCCGTACTTATCGAATGCGAAGCCCTGGGAATCCTTGTGCTCCAGCAGGTCCTTGGCAACGGCGGTCGCGGAATCGACAAAGTCCGCGGCAGGGGTCTCGGAATAGTCGACGACCTCGTGACCGTCGGCGATGAGCATCTCCTTGATGGACTCCTTCATCGACATACCGTCGGCATCGGAAGCGATTACAACCCTCATGACATCCTCCTTGAGAGATACGCAGGTGCGTAGTTTCTGTTTGGAAGTGTTGAATCGCGTTCAGGTCCGGGCATCTGAATGTGCGGTTCTTCACTGTTCATGTTTATTTGAACACATTCGAACAGTAACTGCAACAACTATTTGTTTATCTTTGTTCTTTTTTGAACAAATACCGTTCTCAGATGATTGCTGACCGTTTGGACCAGGCGCGGACGTAGCGACCATGTGTTCAACAAACAAAAGGGCGGCCGAGAACTCGTCTCGGCCGCCCTTCTTACGGTTGATCTTCCAAGGATCGCTTTGCCGCCTACTCAGACTGCCCGCTCTTCTTGGCATGTCTGGACGGAGCGCTCAAGAAACGACCCGTCAGATAGTTCGCGGGACCGGAGATATCGATCCCCAGCAGCACGTGTCCTAGCCATAGGAACGCCACGAGCACCAGTAGAGGAATCACACACGAGGTCACGATCATCACGATGACGCCTTCGATCAGATCGGTCACCTGATGCACGATCTCATCGGTCATCTGCTTGGCGCCGCTGGTCACCGACGTAACAAGGCTCGAGGCCCCGTCAGTCAACTGCTCGAGCACGTTTTTGGACTCCTTGGCCTCGGATTTTTTCTTGTTCGATTTTGAGCTGGTCTCGGCTGACTTGTCCGTGGTGTCGGCCACATCCGCAGCGTCCGCAGCCTTTTGCTCAGCTTGCTCAATACTTACGCGATACGTTTCATCGACCTTCTGCGACACCCATACGCTCGCGGGTACGAGCGCCATGCCGATCACGGCAACCACCAGCACGCGTGTCGCCACACGGCGCAGAACAGCGCTCGTGCTCCAGCGCCCGTGAATGCCGAGCGACACCGCAAAGAGCACCAACGCAGACGGGATTAAGATGCCCAGGCCAACCGACCACAAAATCGTGAGCAAATATTTCTCTAGGTATAGCACGGCAAGCACGATACCAAGGTTGCCTGAAAGCTGTGCGAGCTGCTCGGCAACCGGCGTTCCCGTATCACCCGGCAGCGCGGTAATGCCCGCAGATAGAGCAACGCATGAAGCCGTGAGCGCCAAAACGTTGCCTTTCTTTTGGTCGATAACCTCGATGGTGGAGTCCCAAGTTTTGGTATCGGCGAAATGCGGACGAGCTACAAAGCCCGACAGCAACGCCAGCACCACGAGCGCAACGATGATACCGATCTGCAGCTTTTTGTTTGCGCACACGACATCGGACAGGCTGGGCTGCAGCTCGGTTACCGTCGTGTGCTCGGTTATCTGGACAGGACGCCCATGAGCCATCTCGTGCGCGCCTCTTTTTTGTATTGACCCGTTATCCGGCATTTGGATACCTCCTCATTCCGGCGTTTAATGCGAAAGGAAGTATACCCACCGAGCAAAAATCGAACGGGAGGACGAACGGAGCGCACCAAGACTGTCCCCAATGACTAGTCGTTTAAGAACGTCTCCAATGACTATCTCGGGATGAGTTGCGGTGGATTAGGGATTGTTTTGCGCCCGCCGGCCCCTATTCAATCCCTATTCCACCGCAACTTGGAGGAGGACAGAAAAAGCCCTGCCGCAGGTAGCAGCAGAGCTTTTGGAAGGGGACTTGGTTGTGAGGGCTCGTTAGGCGAGCTTGGCCTCGAGCTCGGCGATACGCTTGTAGGCATCGATGGTGAAGCGGGCCTGCTTCTCCAAAATCATAGTGGTCATGAGAGTATCCTGAGCATGGGCCATGATGAAGGTCATCTCCATCTCGCCACCGCCGGCCTCCTGCGAAAGCAGCTTGGTCTGCGTGTCGTGGGCACCGATGAGCGCATCGCTGGCATCCTTGTGCAGCTGCTCGGCCTTCTCAAAGTCACCCTCGCGAGCAGCATCGAGCGCTGCAAGCAGATCGGTCTGGGCGTCACCTGCGTATGCGACGATCTCGAATCCAACCATCGAGATTTCTTCTTTGGTTGCCATGTTGCGTTCCTTTCACATATGAACCAATGGAGAGCATCGCGTCCGGGCATACGCGCTGCGTTGTGTATGACAGAAACAATAACATTCAAACAAAAAAGAACAGCGCAAAACGTAATTTCGAGCTATGAACGGTCACTTTTCGACCGTGAACGGTTTTTAAACCAATTTAAACAATATCGAACACAATTAGCGGAAACCCAAACAGACCCGCGCCCTAGCGTACATCGCGCACCGTATCGCCCTCGACGAGCACGCCCGGAAACAGCATGTGCTCCACACCGGGTTCAACGCCCTCGGCGCCGGCAATCTTGTCAACCGCCCACATGCCGACGCGCTTGTTGTCAAAGCGCACCGTGGTCAAGCGACAATCGGGCACGATATCGCCCAGGCTGTCATCAACACCCACCACGCTCACGTCCTGGGGCACGCACTTCCCGCGCGACTCGAGCCCACGGATGCAGCCATATGCCATGGCATCGTTGGAGGCATAAATGGCCGTGCAGGTCGGATCATCCGCAAGCGCCTGGCCGGCAGCATATCCACTCTGCGCCGTCCAGTCGCCACGCACGAGCTGCGGGGGCTCAATGCCATGCGCACGCAATGTCTCACGCCAGCCTTCCTCGCGCCGCATGCCCGAAAGCGAGCGCTCGGGACACGAGATAAAGTGCACAGTCTTGTGTCCCTGCCCCAGCAAATACTCGACCACCTGGCGCGAACAATCGAACTGGTCGTTATCGACCGTTGAACAGAGCGGGTGCTCCAACATCGTAACAAGCACCGTCTGCATGCCGGGCAGCGGCTCGAAGGTTCCAAAGTCCGCCGGCATGCGGTTCATAATCACAACCATGCCATCCACCGGCAGTGCGCTCATGCGCGACGATGCGCTCTCGAGGGTATACGGATGCCCGTCTACTTTAGTGAGGGTGATGGCATAGCCATGTTTGTCGGCCGCTGCGGCAAAGCCCTCCATACGGTCGAGATTGCCGGTGCCGGTAATGTTGAACATGGCGACGCCGACGGTCTTAAACTTGCCACGGCGCAACGATCGACCGGCAAAATTGGGGCGATACCCCAGCTCGCGCATGGCGGCACGCACGCGTTCCTTGGTCTCGGGGCGCACGCTGGGCGAATCGTGCACCGTACGCGAGACTGTCTGCTCCGAGACGCCCGCGAGGCGCGCTACGTCTTTGACGGATACCGATTTTTTAACAGCGGCCATAGGTCGATCTTTCTATGTCAACGATGCCATTGGTGGCACCTTGCGCAGTCAAATGAAACGTCTTCAAGTATATCCAACGCCTCCCCCACCATACGCTCACCACCCAAAACCTACCGTTCACCGACATTTTTGCTTCCCCGAACGGCTTTTGTCTACCAAATGTTAACGTTGCCATTGTGCAAACACAGAGCCACCGGGCGGCTCAAACGTTTACGCGTAAGGAATCGACGGTTCGCAGGCACAGGAACCACCGGTTCGCGTCTTTTTTTGTGTCGCAAAATGGCAACGTCAACATTTTGGCAACCGAACGCCAAAAGCTACCATCGTTGCTAACCCACCGACTCTTAGGAGCATTGCATGGAGCAACTCATCGCCATCATCGAAAAGGGCCAGCCCTTTTTCAACGCGATCGCCCGCAACAAGTACCTCAAGGCGATCCGCGACGGCTTTATCTCCGTCATCCCCATCATCATCTTCTCGTCCATCTTCTGCCTGGTAGCCTCGGTTCCCAACATCTGGGGTTTCTACTGGCCCGATGACATCAACAACGCCCTGTGGAAGTGCTACAACTACTCCATGGGCATCCTGGCCATCGCCTGCGCCGCCACCACGGCCAAGCACTTCGCCGACGCTCAGAACCGCGACCTGCCCAAGAACAACCAGATCAACTTTATCTCGTGCATGTGCGCGGCCATCATCGGCTTCTTGCTCCTTTCGAGCGATACCATTGCCACGGACGCCGCCAGCGGCTTCAACACTACCTACCTTGGTTCCAAAGGCCTGCTGACCGCTTTCATCGCTGCGTTTGTGACCGGCATCATCTACAAGTTCTTCATTAAGCGCAACATCACCGTCAAGATGCCCGAGCAGGTTCCGCCCAACATCTCGCAGACCTTTAAGGACATCATCCCCTTCTCCGTCTGCATCACCGTCTTTTGGGTCTTTGACATCGCCTTCCGCGCTGCTTTTGGCTTCTGCTTTGCCCAGGGCGTCATCCAGGTGTTCCAGCCCCTGTTCACCGCTGCCGACGGCTACATCGGCCTCGCTGTGATCTACGGCGCTATGAGCCTCTTCTGGTTCGTGGGCGTCCACGGCCCCTCGATCGTCGAGCCCGCCATCGCCGCCGCCCTCGTTGCCAACATGACCGACAACCTGGCTGCGTTCCAGGCCGGCCAGCACGCTTCCGCTGTCCTGACCCAGGGTGCCCAGTACTTCGTCGTCTGCATGGGCGGCACCGGCGCCACGCTCGTCCTGGTCTTTATGTTCTGCTTCCTGGCCAAGTCTCAGGAGATGCGCGCCGTCGGTAAGGCCGCCATCGTCCCCGTCTGCTTTGCCGTCAACGAGCCGCTGCTGTTCGCCGCGCCCATCGTGCTCAACCCCGTCTTCTTTGTCCCGTTTGTCTTTGCCCCGATCGCCAACATCTGGATCCTCAAGATCTTTATCGACTTCTTGGGCATGAACGGCTTTATGTACACCCTGCCTTGGACCGTCCCCGGCCCCATCGGCACCATCATGGGTCTGGGCTTCCAGCCGCTCGCCTTTGTGATGCTCGCCCTTATCCTGGTCGTCGACTTTGTCCTGTACTACCCGTTCTTCCGTGCCTATGACGCCCAGAAGTGCGCCGAGGAGGCCGAGATCTCCCAGGAGGAGCTCGCCGCCAAGAACGCCGAGAAGGCCGCCAAGCTCAACGATGCCTTCCAGGGCAAGGCTGACGCCAAGAGCGTTGCCGCCGGCGCTGCTGCCGAGGCCGTGAAGGCCGACTCCCCCGCCGCTTCCGCAGCACCCGCTGCCGAGACAACGACCGCCAGCGACCTCAACGGCAAGCGCGTGCTCGTGCTCTGCCAGGGCGGCGGAACCTCGGGCCTGCTCGCCAACGCGCTGGCCAAGGCCGCCAAGGAGCGCGGCATTAACCTCGAGACCGCTGCCGAGGCCTATGGCAACCACGTGGACATGCTCCCCGACTTTGACCTGGTCGTCCTGGCCCCGCAGGCCGCAAGCTACCTGGCCGACCTGCAGAAGGACTGTGAGCGCGTGGGCAACAAGTGCGTCGCCTGCCGTGGCAAGCAGTACATCGAGCTCTCCCAGAACGGCGACAAGTCTCTCGCCTTCGTGAGTGAGCAACTTTCGAAGTAAGTAACGCCCAGGGCCAGCCGACCATCCAAGACCGGCTGGCCCTTCGATTTAGACGATTGGATCATCATGTCCGTTAATCCTGCTAGCGTCACCAACCCGCCCGCGCAGTTTCCCGAGGACTTTGTCTTTGGCGGCGCCACCGCTGCCTACCAGGTAGAGGGCGAGACCCGCACTCACGGTAAGGGCAAGGTTGCCTGGGACGACTTTCTGGAGGCCCAGGGGCGCTTCTCCCCCGATCCCGCTTCGGACTTCTACAACCAGTACCCCGTCGACCTGGAGCTGTGCGAGGAGTTCGGCATCAACGGCATTCGCCTCTCCATCGCCTGGAGCCGCATCTTCCCCAACGGCACCGGCGAAATCAACCCCGAGGGCGTCCAGTTCTACCACGATCTCTTCGCCGAGTGCCACAAGCACCACGTTGAGCCGTTCGTCACGCTGCATCACTTTGACACGCCGCTTCCCCTCTTTGAGAAGGGCGACTTCCTCAACCGCGAGACCATCGACGCCTTTGTGGACTTTGCCACCTTCTGCTTTAAGGAGTACGCCGACCAGGTGACCTACTGGTTCACCTTTAACGAGATCTGGGCCGACGCCTCCAACACCTACATCGAGGGCACCTTCCCCGGTGGCGTCAAGGCGCATCTGGCCGAGGCTTTCCAGTGCGAGCACAACATGATGCTCGCCCACGCCAAGGCCGTGCTGGCCTTCCACAACGGCGGCTTTAAGGGCAAGATCGGCGTCATCCAGTCGTTGGAGTTCAAGTACCCGCTCAACGAGAACGACCCCGCCGACATCAAGGCCGCCAACAACGAGCACGTGCTGCAGAACCAGTTCTTGCTCGACGCCACCTTCCGCGGCGACTACGCGCCCGACACCCTCGAGTGCGCCAACCGCCTGGCTGCCGTCTCGGGCGGCACCATCGAAATCCTGGACGAGGACCTCGAGATTATGCGCGAGGCCGCGCTCCACAACGACTACCTGGGCGTTAACAACTACCAGTGCCGTTTCTTGAAGGCTTACGATGGCGAGAACGACCTGCACCACAATGGTACGGGCGAAAAGGGCACCGGCCGCTGGCGCGTCAAGGGTATTGGCGAGCATGTGAACAAGCCCGGCATCCCCACCACCGACTGGGACTGGATCATCTATCCCGAGGGTCTGTTCGATCTGCTCGTCTACATTAAGCAGCGCTACCCCAACTACAAGCAGATCTTCATCACCGAAAACGGCATGGGCTACAAGGACCCCTACAAGGACGGTTTTGTGGACGATCAGCCGCGCATCGACTACATCGAGCAGCACCTGCGTTGGTTGCTCAAGGCCATGGAGGTGGGCGTCAACGTGGGCGGCTACTTCCTGTGGAGCTTGCAGGATCAGTTCTCCTGGACCAATGGCTACAACAAGCGTTACGGCTTCTTCTACGTTGACTTTGAAACCCAGAAGCGCACGCCCAAGGCAAGCGCATACTGGTACAAGCATGTAGCCGAGACCCGTCGTCTGGACTAGTGACTGGCGGGGTTGCCCGCTCACATAACCTGTCCCCATTTCTCAGCCGGGGGGCGGCACGTCACACGGCGCGCCGCCCCCGGCCTTTTTGCTTTTGGACGGGCTGGGACGCCCGTTTGTCTCGATCTGTAACATCTAGCCGAATATTTCGGTCCTAGCTGTTACAGATCGAGACAAACAGAACGCCCGAGCAGAAATATCTCAATCTGTAACATCTAGCCGAGTATTTCGGCCCTACCTGTTACAGATTGAGATGAACAGGCCGAGCACGTCTACGCCCGCAGATCCCGCACGCTCGCGCGCTCGACCAACACGCCCGAGACGAGCGTACGGCTTCTGGAGCTCGGGGCTTCCAGACCTGCGACGACCTCGTTAAGCGCACGGATGCCCAGCTCGCGGTGGCGAAACTTCACCGACGTCAGAATCGAGTTGGGAATCGTCTTGTAGAGCTCATCGTCGAAGCCGATCACGGACACGTCGTCGGGCACACTGAGCCCTTTGTCACGTAGAGCCATCATCGCGCCGTTTGCCATGCAGTCGTTAGCAGCGAGGACCGCCGTGCAATCGGGTTTATCGGCAAGCACAAGGCCCGCGGCATAGCCACTATCCGCATTCCAATCGCCTTGCAGAGGCTCAGGCGGCTCAATGCCACGCGCCTCGAGTGCCGCTCGCCAACCTTTCATACGGCACTGGCTCGACAGCGACTCTTTCTTACCAGAGACGAAGTACACGTTCTTGTGACCATGATCCAAGAAGTACTCGCACGCCATGCGCGCACCACCCTCTTGATCGTCACTGACGGTAGAGCAGGTAGGATGCTCCATCGGTGTGATAATCACCGTCTTGAGGTCTTTCGGAGCCTCGAAGGTATCAAAGTCATCGACCATCTGACGCAGGTTAAAGATCATGCCATCAACAGGCAGCTGCGACATCCTACGCGCCGCATCGGCAAGGGTCATCTTCTCCCCCACGCGCTTCTTAATCATCGTGAGCGCAAAGCCGCGTTCTTCGGCGGCATCGGCGATACCGTCAATCATGTCCACGGCGCCGCCCGACAAGTGGAACATCACCACGCCGATGCACCCGTAACGGCCCAACTTGAGTGAACGCGCGGCAAAGTTCGCCCGGAACCCGAGCGCCTCCATGGCCGCATGGACCTTATCGCGTGTCGACTCTCGCACGCTATCGGGCTCGTTGATCACACGCGAAACTGTCTTGAGAGAAACACCCGCGGCAATCGCCACATCGTTCATCGAGACGTTTTTCTTGTCCATCGTTGCCACTGCTTCTCCAGTCGGTTTTGCATCGCTTGCTTTTTGCGTTCTAGCATACACTACCTGCCTGACTGATAAATCAACCGTTTACCGGACAATATCGACCACTCACCCCTAAATCCTTGTTGCTCTTCCAAAAATGTCTTACGTTGTCATTAACGAAATGACAACGTTGTCATTTCGCAATGCCTTCCTTAAACAGGAAGGTTTCCGGGCAGTCCTGACCATCCATCGACGACCAGTTCCATCCACATGCATCGCGCATCAAGCAGCAAAGGAGCTCTATGGACGCCATCGTAAAGATGCTCGAAAAGCATCAACCGTTCTTTGAGAAGATCTCGAGGAATATCTACCTCCAGGCCATCAAGGACGGATTCCTTGGGTGCATGCCCATTGTCCTCACCTCTTCGATCTTTCTGCTCATTGCCACCCTTCCCGGCGTAGTCGGCATCACGCTGCCCCAGCCGCTCATCGACTGGTGCAACAAGCTCTACAACTTCACCATGGGCGTCATGGGCATCATGGTTGCCGGCACCACTGCCAAGAACTTCACGGCATCCATGAACCGTCGTATGCCCGCCGGCAAAGTGCTCAACGACGGTTCCACCATGGTGGCCGCCCAGTGCAGCATGCTGCTGCTCGCAGTCACGCAGTTCACCACCAAGTTCAACGGCTCCGAGCTTTCGGTCTTCGATTGCACCAGCATGGGCACGCGCGGTCTGTTCTCGGCCTATATCGCCGCGTTCATTACCGTGTGGGTCTACAAATTCTGCGTCTCGCGCGATCTGACCATTAAGCTGCCCAAGGAGGTCCCGGGCGCCATCGCTCAGAACTTCCGCGACATCATCCCCTTTGGCGGCGCCGTCATTATCTGCGGCATCATCGATGTCGTCGTGCGCAACCTCATGGGCGTTCCGTTCTCCGAGCTGCTTATCAAACTGCTCTCCCCGCTCTTCACCGCTGCAGAAACCTATCCTGGCCTTATCCTTATCCAGGCAGCCACCGCGTTCTTCTGGTTCATCGGCGTCCACGGCCCCTCGATCGTCCAGCCGGGCATCGACCCCATCCGTCTTGCCAACCAGGCCGAGAACCTGCAGGTTCTGCTGGCCGGTGGTCACCCCGCCCATTCCCTCACCTTTAACATGTCGCTCGTGGGTGAGTTCGGCGGCACCGGCGCCACGTTCATCGTGCCGCTTCTGCTGATTCTCTTCATGAAATCCAAGCAGCTCAAAGCCGTCGGTAAGGCCTCGATTGTTCCTGTGGCCTTCGCCGTCAACGAACCGCTGCTCTTTGGCGCGCCGATGATCCTTAACCCCTACATGCTCGTCCCCTTTGTTGCCGCCGGCTGCGTCAACGTGAGTGTTGCCAAGTTCTTTATCGATAACGTGGGCATGAACGGCTTCTCC
>USTC01000009.1 GCA_900557505.1 uncultured Collinsella sp. | reverse complement strand
GCCGGCTGCTATCCCACCGCAACGAGCCTTGCTGCCGCTCCTGCCGAGCGTGCCGGCTGGGTTGCCCAGAGTGGCCCTGTGATCGTCGATGCCATCAGCGGTGTGACGGGTGCCGGCAAGTCCTGCAACGCCCGCACCCACTTTTGCAGTGCGGACGAGAACCTAGAAGCCTATGGCGTGGGTAAACATCGCCACACGCCCGAGATTGAGCAAATCCTTGGCTTAACCGATCGCGTCGTCTTTACCCCGCATCTGGCACCGCTCAAGCGCGGCCTGCTCTCCACGGTGACGATGCCGCTTACGCCGCAGGCTATCGATACCTTGACCCTTGAGGACGTTGTCGACTATTACAAGCAGTTCTACGCTGGTCGCACCTTCGTGCGCGTGCTCGATGCCGGTCAGCAGCCCAAGACGGCTTCGGTCGTCGGCACCAACGCCGCCCAGATTGGCCTCGCGCTCAACAAGCGCGCGGGCGTGCTGGTGGCGACGGGCGCCATCGACAATCTGTGCAAGGGCGCTGCGGGCCAAGCGGTCCAGTGCGCCAATATCGTCTTTGGCTTTGACGAGCGACGAGGCTTGCCCACAGTGGCGTGCCCGGTGTAGCACATTCGATTGTTAACGATTTGGTAGTCGGGCATCGAGTGGGGCGCCACTCTTAAGCTGGTCTCATGATCACGACTGGCATGGCGCACCAACCGATGTCCGTTTTTTGTTTGACATAAGGAGTCATAAAGACGATGAATACCGAGCTGTTTAATATCAAGATTCGCGCCGTCGAGGGTGGCGTTACGGCTGCGGCTGGTTTTAAGGCTGCAGGCATCCACGCTGGGTTCCGCAAGAACCCCGAGCGTCTGGATTACGCGCTCGTCGTGCCCGATAAACCCTGTCCCGGTGCCGGCGTGTTTACCACCAATCGCTTTTGCGCGGCGCCCGTGCAGGTGAGCCGTGCCAACCTGGGCGGTGCCGACAAGGGTTACGGTATCATCGCCGGCGTTTCGGTTAACTCTGGCAATGCCAACGCCGCCACGGGTGAGACCGGCCTTGCATGCGCGCGCGAGACGTGCAGCATCGCATCGCAGGTCATCGGCTGCGAGCCCCAGCAGATTCTGGTTGCCTCCACGGGCGTGATTGGCCAGATTCTGCCGATCGACACGTTTGAGACCGCCATTCCTGCTGCCTACGAGGCGCTCTCCGTCCACGGTGGCGCCGATGCCGCTCGCGCCATCATAACGACCGACACGCACTCCAAGGAGTACGCCGTGTCCTACGTCAGCGAGGCTGCGGGTCATGCGGGCAATGTCTATACGGTAGGCGGAATGTGCAAGGGCTCGGGTATGATCATGCCCAACATGGCCACCATGATCGCAGTCATCACTACCGATGCCCCCGTCGAGCCGGCGGCGCTTCACGCCCTGTTACTCTCCACCGTCAAGCAGACCTTTAACAAGGTAACGGTCGATTCCGACACCTCGACCAACGACACCTGCATCATGCTTGCCTCCGGCGCCGCTGCCGCAGATGCCGAGCCTATCGTCGAGGGCTCCGATGCCTTCGACGAGTTGGCATTTGCCGTGCACGAGGTGTGCGAGAGCCTGGCGCGCAATATCGCCGCCGATGGCGAGGGCGCATCCAAGCTTGTTACGGTCAACGTTACCGGCGCCGTGAACGACGAGGAGGCCGATATCGCCGCTCGCGCCGTTGCCAACTCGCCGCTCGTTAAGACCTGCATCGCCGGCCACGACTGCAACTGGGGCCGCGTCGCCATGGCACTCGGCAAGTGCGGCGTGAAGTTTAATCAGGAAGACGTTTCCATCGACATGATGGGCATGCCTGTCTGTCGCGATGGTCTGACTGTTCCCTTTGACGAGGACGAGGCTCTACGACGTTTCGAGGCGCCCGAGATCGTGATCTCGGCCGACCTGGGCGCAGGCGACGCGGCAACGACCGTGTGGACCTGCGACCTCACGCACGAGTACATCTCCATTAACGGTGACTACCGTTCCTAGATTCCAGGCACGCTGCGCATCTTGCCGCGATTGCGGACAGCGGAGCACGGCGCGATAACGATACGAAAGACGAGGCAGATTATGAAATTCGCACGCGATTGTCGTTCGAGCGAATCCAACGAAGCAACCGCGCAGCTGCTGTTCGAAGCGCTGCCGTGGATTAAGAACCTGACCGGCAAGACGGTTGTTATCAAATATGGCGGAGCCGCCATGGTTGATGAGCAGCTGCGCCGCGACGTGATGAGCGACATCGTTTTGCTCAAGATCATCGGTATGCGCCCCGTCATCGTGCATGGCGGCGGCAAGGCTATCAACGAGGCGCTGAGCCATTACGATATTCCCGTCGAGTTTAAGAACGGCCAGCGCGTGACCACGCCGGCGACTATGGATATCGTGCGCGAGGTACTGGGCGGCAAGGTTAACCAAGAGCTGGTTGCTGCCATCAACCACCACGGCAACCTGGCCGTGGGCGTGTCAGGCAGCGATGCCGGCACGCTCATCGCCGAGCCGCTCGACCCCGAGCTCGGTCGCGTGGGCAAAGTGACGCACGTCAACACCGACTATATCGAGCGCTTACTCGATAGCGAGTACATTCCCGTCATCGCTACCGTCGCGGCGGGGGAGGACGGCGGTTTCTTCAACATCAACGCCGATACCGCCGCCGGTGCCGTTGCCGCGGCGCTCCACGCGCATAAGGCGATCTTTTTGACCGATGTCGATGGCCTGTACAAGGACTTTAGCGACAAGGACTCGCTTATCTCCAACCTAACGCTCGACGAGGTTAACGAAATGCTCTACGGCGGCGAGGTCGATAAGGGCATGATTCCCAAGCTGCGTGCGGCCGTCGATGCGCTTACCGGCGGCGTATTTCGTGCCCACATCATTAACGGTACTACGCCGCATTCGCTGCTCCTGGAGCTGCTGACCGATGCCGGCGTCGGCACCGTGATCCATTCCACCGAGACGGCTTACGAGTTCGATACGCATCCGCATCCGCTTTCGACGTTTGCTGCGCGTCTGACCGAGAACCTTGACGAGGTCGAGAAGCTTCAGACGGTCTAGCTGGCCCGCAGCCGCCCCATTCCTGCACCCATAGGTCTGCGCCGTCCGGCGCTCAACGAAAGGCATTCCATGTCACTTGCAGCTCAGCAATCGCTTGAATCCCATTACGTTATGCATACCTTTGGCCGCTCTCCGGTCGAGTTTGTCGAGGGTCACGGCATGAAGCTCACCGGCGACGATGGCCGTGAGTACCTCGACTTTCTTGCCGGCATCGGCGTGTGCAGTCTAGGTCATGGCAACCTGGCTGTGCTCTCGGCGCTCGAGGCACAGACCAAAAAGCTCATGCATGTCTCCAATTACTTCTACATCGAGCAGCGTGGACAGGTCGCGGCGCTGCTGTCCAAGCTTGCTAACGACGACGTAGATGGTGCGCGCGTGCTTGCCGATGCCATTGCCGCCGGTGATGAGACCACGGCAGCTGCTCTTGGTGCCCCGGCTGCGGGCGAGCAGGTGTGGGAGACGTTCTTTGCCAATTCCGGCGCCGAGGCCAACGAGGGCTCGATGAAGCTCGCGCGCTTGTACGCCAAGCGTGCCGGTAACGGCGGCAACACCATCGTGTGCATGCGCGGCGGCTTCCACGGCCGTACGCTCGAGACCATTGCCGCCACCATGCAGGATTGGCTGCAGGATAGTTTCCGTCCGCTGCCGGGTGGCTTTGTGGCCTGCACGCCCAACGATGTCGATGAGCTGCGTGCGATCTTTAAGCAGCTGGGGAGCGAAATTTGTGCCGTGATGCTCGAACCGATCCAGGGTGAGAGTGGCGTGCACCCCATGACCGAGGAGTTTATGGCGGCAGCGCGCGACCTAGCACACGAAGTGGGCGCCGTGCTTATCGCCGACGAGGTCCAGTGCGGTATCTTCCGCACGGGTAAGCCGTTTGCGTTCCAGACCTATGGCGTGGAGCCCGACATTATGAGTCTTGCCAAGGGCATTGCCGACGGCGTACCCATGGGTGCCGTCGTGGCAAAGAAGGAGATTGCCGACGTGTTTAAGCCGGGCGACCACGGCTCGACATTTGGCGGTAGCTGCTTGGCCGTCGCGGCGTGTGCCGCGACGCTCTCCGCGCTTGTGCGCGGCGATTATGCCGAGCATGCTGCCAAGGTGGGTGCCTATATGGAGCAGGCGCTGGCTAAGCTTCCGCATGTGGTAGAGGTGCGTGGCCGTGGCCTGATGCTCGGCTGTGATTTGGATGATGCCGCGGGCGACGCACATGATATTGTTGCCCGCGCGCTGGCCGCCGGTGCCGTGATTAACGCTACGGGTGCTCATACGCTGCGTTTCTTGCCGCCGCTCGTCTGCGAGGAAGCCGACGTGGACAGTCTGATCGAGATCCTGTCGGGTGTCTTGGTCTAACGCAGCGCAATAACTCAATTTGGACCGGGTTCCGGACTGCGGGCGTGCCCTATGTGGCATGATTCAGCGGTCTGGAGCCCGTTTTGCCTTAGATTTGCTAAGGCAGGGAGACCCGCTGGTCAAAAAACATTAAATATGAGTACTGCTACCGATTTGGTAGCAGCAATTTTGGACTAATAAGGCCAGATGGCAAGTCGAAATGGCGATGAATGCACGATTTTGATCCAACTGTTAGTCCTTATAATGGACATATGTTGCGTAACTTAAGCAAATACTATCTTTTTATATGTTGCAAACAAAGTAGCAGTACTCATTTTTGCCATTTTTTGGCCACGGCCTTTGTGACAGACGTGCTGGCGGGTTCGAATCCCATGCACCGGGCGCAAGCAAAAACGGTCCCCTTGCGAGGACCGTTTCCAATTCTGTGGTGGGCGATGAGGGATGTCCGCGTGCGGCTGGCGCCGCCCGCGTCCCGCTTCGTCGCTCCGCTCCTCGCGTGCTGCGCTGGAAAACGCTTGCGCGTTTCCTCAGCTCCGCACCCTGTCGGGTTCGAATCCCATGCACTGGGCCCAAAAAAGAAAGGCTCCCATTGCTGGGAGCCTATCAAATCAGTGGTGGGCGATGAGGGATTCGAACCCCCAGCCTTGTGCGTGTAAAGCACCTGCGCTAACCGTTGCGCCAATCGCCCGTGCGGAGAGAGTATAGCAAAACAATCGCCTCATTCACCTCATATCCATTAAAGGTAACTCGTGCGTGTCACAGCGGAGCTGATTCAGTTGAGATTGCCTGAACATTCCGCCCCTCTTTACGCCCTCGGGTATACTCAAAAGCTACTGATTCGATTTGATGCCCAGCAACAGCAGAGGGGATAGTATATGTGCGGTTTTGTCGGTTTTGTCGGTGGGACGGATAACCAATCCGAGGTGCTCACCAAGATGATGGACCGCATCGTCCATCGCGGTCCCGACATGGGCGGTCAGTTTATCGACGGCCGCGTTGCCCTCGGCTTCCGCCGCCTGTCGATCCTCGACCTGACCGAGGCCGGCGCTCAACCCATGGCCAATGAGGACGGCAGCGTCGTCATTGTCTTCAACGGCGAGATCTACAACTTCCAAGAACTTCGTTCCGAGCTCGAGGCCAAGGGCTACAAGTTCCACTGCGGCGCCGACACCGAGAGCCTCCTGCACGGCTACGAGGAGTGGGGCGAGGCCGTCCTCGATCGCCTGCGCGGTATGTACGCCTTCGTCATCTGGGACAAAAAGAAGAACAAGCTTTTTGGCGCCCGCGACATCTTTGGCATCAAGCCGCTTTACTACTATCCCATGGCCGATGCGGGCGACGGCGCTCCGGGCGTGCTCTTTGGTTCCGAGATCAAGAGCTTCCTGGACTACCCGCACTTCCACAAGGCGGTCAACAAAAAGGCTCTGCGTCCGTACATGACGCTGCAGTATTCGGCAACCGAGGAGACCTTCTTCGAGGGTGTCTACAAGCTGCCGCCGGCGCACTACTTTACCGTCGATATCCCGACCGGCAAGATGAACATCGAGCGCTACTGGGATTGCGATTACTCTGCCGTCGAGAAGCCGTTCGAAGAGTATGTCGATGAGCTGGACGAGGTCGTGCACGAGAGCGTCGAGGCCCATCGCATCGCCGACGTCAAGGTCGCGTCGTTCCTCTCCGGTGGCGTCGACTCCAGCTACATCGCCGCTTGCCTCATGCCCGACAAGACCTTCTCGGTGGGCTTTGACTACAAGAACTTCAACGAGACCAACTACGCCAAGGAGCTTTCCGATAAGCTCGGCGTCGAGAACGTTCGCAAGATGATTACCGCCGACGAGTTCTTCGGTGCGCTCGAGGACATCCAGTATCACATGGACGAGCCGCAGTCCAACCTGTCTTCCGTGCCGCTGTGGTTCTTGGCCGAGATGGCCCGCAAGGACGTTACCGTCGTGCTTTCGGGCGAAGGCGCCGACGAACTCTTTGGCGGCTACGCCTACTACGAGGATACGGTCCCGGTGCGCAAGTACAAAAAGATGGTGCCGCTGCCCATCCGTCGCGCGCTCGGTAACCTGGCGCTGCATATGCCGTACTTCAAGGGACATAACTTCCTGGTCAAGGGTGCCGAGATCCCCGAGAAGTCGTTCCTGGGACAGGCTCTGGTATGGCCGGAGCGCGAGGTCGACGGCGTGCTCAAGCCCGAGTACAACACCGGCGACGGCGCCTTTGAGCTCGCTGCACCCATCTACGCACGCGTGAAGGGTCAGCCCGAACTGGTCAAGAAACAGTACCTGGACATGAACATGTGGCTCCCGGGCGACATTCTGCTCAAGGCCGACAAGATGTGCATGGCACATTCGCTGGAGCTGCGCGTGCCTTTCCTGGACCGCAAAGTCATGGAGTTCGCCGAGCACATTCCCGACCGCTACCGCATCAACGAGAACGGCAACAAACAGGTACTCCGCCACGCTGCCAACAAGTCGCTGCCCGATGAGTGGGCCACCCGTCCCAAGGTGGGCTTCCCGGTGCCGATTGTCTACTGGCTGCGCGAGCAAAAGTGGTACGACTATGTCAAGGAGTACTTCACCGCGCCGTGGGCAAGCGAGTTCTTCGATACCGACGAGCTCATGCACCTGCTCGATCTGCACTTTGCGGGCAAGGGCGATTTCCAGCGCAAGATCTATACGCCGCTCGTGTTCCTGGTGTGGTACAAGCGCTTCTTTATCGACGAGGACCAGCCCGCTGTTCAGGCTGCCTAGCCTCGGCTTACGAACGCCTGCGCGTAACGGCTCCTCCGGGAGCCGTTTTTGCGTGGGTGCGTTTCAGTTACTATAAAAACCGTCCCTGCCAAATGGCTGAGAAAGGTGAAAGATGCACCATTCGGATTCCGCGACCGTGACCACGGTCGATACGCTTGCCAAACTGCTCGATGTGTGCGGCGAGCTGCGCGCATCAGAGCAGGTTGACGAGCGTGCCGTGACCGGCTGCTCGTTTGATTCGCGCGCGGTCTCGGCAGGTGACGTGTTCTTTTGCAAAGGTGCTGCCTTTAAGCCCGCGTTTTTGAGCATGGCGCTCGATGCGGGCGCCGTCGCATTTGTGTGCGAGGAGTCGCTGGTCGAGTCTCTGGAGCCGCTGGCGCTGGAGAGCGGTGCTGCGATGCTGGTCGTTGATAGCGTTCGCACGGCCATGGCCCTGTTGCCGCCGGAGGTCTACGACCGTCCCGACCACGACGTCAAGATCGTGGGCATCACCGGCACCAAGGGAAAGACCACGGCCGCTTTTATGCTCCAGTCCATCATCAAGGCGGCAGGCGAGTCCTGCGGCATGATCGGCTCGGTGAACACCGACGATGGTATCGAGTGCTACGAGAGCACCAATACTACGCCCGAGGCCCCCGAGGTCTGGCGCCATATCGCCAACTGCCGCACGTCCGGTCGCCAGTCCATGGTCATGGAGGTCTCGAGCCAGGCGCTCAAGTACCAACGCGTCGAGAATCTGCCGTTTGACGTGGCGTGCTTCCTCAACATCGGCCGCGATCACATCTCGCCGATCGAACACCCCACGTTTGAGGATTATTTTGAGAGCAAACTCAGGATCTTTGACCAGGCAAAGACCGCCGTGGTGAATCTGGGCACCGAAGAGGTCGACCGTGTGCTGGAGGCAGCGTCGACGGCCGAGCGCTTGGTGACCGTTGGCGTCGAGCATCCCGAGGCAAGCCTGTGGGCGAGCGACGTACGCATGGTCGGCTTTAGCATCGAGTTCAACTTGCATGGCCTGTGTGCCGACGAGTCCGAGGCGGGGGAGAAGGTCCTGTTGGGTATCGCGGGAGACTTTAACGTGGAGAACGCGCTGGTCGCTATCGCCGCTGCGCGCGAGATCGGCATCGGTATCGATGCCATCAAGAAGGGCCTCTCCAAACTGCGTGTGCCGGGCCGTATGGAGGTCGTGGAGTCAAAGGACGGCCGCGTGATTTGCGTCGTCGACTACGCGCACAACCAGCTTTCGTTCCGCTCGCTTTTCTCGTCGGTGAAGCGCGCGTTTCCCGCTAGCCCGGTCATCGCGGTGTTTGGCGCTGCCGGCGGCAAGGCGCAGGAGCGCCGCGAGCAGCTTCCGCGCGAGGCCGCACCATATTCCGACCTGATGATTTTTGCCAACGAGGACCCGGCTCACGAGGACCCGATGAAGGTCTGTCGCGAGCTTGCCGAACATGTTCCCGACGATACGCCGAACAAGATCATCCTCGATCGCGAAGCCGCTGTGCATGCGGCGTTCAAGGCGGCGCGCGAGGAGTACGTCAACCCCGATGCTCCCACCATTGTCTTGCTGCTGGCAAAGGGTGACGAGGAACTCATGCACGTGGGCGACGAGTTCGTGCCCATCGAGAGCGACCTTTCGCTGGCCAATCGCCTAATCGATGTTACCCAGTTTGACTAATGAACCATGATGGCGGCGGCGCCCTGAGTGCGCTGTCGCCATAAGCGTGTTCCCTCAATCAAAATATGCCGTCCAAGTCCAAACCCTTCTATGTAAACGGAGTAACCATGTCCCACAACACCCTGCCGACCGTTGCCGAGCTTTCGGGCGAGATGCGCGAGCGCTTGGCCAAGGTCAAGTACGTCTTTACCGACCTGGATGCCACGATGCTCGCACCCGGCTCGTGCGTGCTGCGCGACAACGACGGCAACCCCTCGACCAAACTCGTCGAGGCCGTCGTGGCGCTCGCTCGCGCTGGTATTCAGGTGGTTCCCCCCTCGGGCCGCAACCGTACCATGATCCACGAGGACGCGCGCGTGCTCGGCCTCAACTCCTACATTGGTGAGATGGGCGGCCTGGTCATGTACGACCTCAAAGCCAACGATTGGGAGTATCTGACTGGCGACATGCCTTACGACCCCACCTGCGGCCTTACTCCGCACCAGGTGATCGAGCAGACCGGCGTGTGCGAGAAGATCCTTGCCCGCTGGCCGCACAAGATCGAGTACCACAACGACATGTCGACCGGCTACAAATACCGTGAGCGGCGATGTGCCCGACGATGAGGTCCAGGCCATCCTGGACGAGGCCGGCTGCGGTCTGATCTGGGCTTGCAACGGCCATCTGACTCACCTGTCCAAGCCGACGACGCTCGAGCTCGATCGCGTCGAGGACGGTCGCGCATTCAACATCAACCCCGCGGGTCTCAACAAGGGCGTTGCCATCGCGCGCTTCTGCGAGCACCTGGGGATCGAGCGCGAGGAGACGCTCGCGCTCGGCGGCTCCGAGTCCGACTTCTACATGGCCGATCACGTGGGCACGTTCTGCCTGGTCGAGAATGGCCTGACGAGCGTCGGCGCGCCCGAGTTCCTGGCTGCTTGCGAGAACGCTTTCGTTACGCGCGGCAAAATTGTCGATGGTTGGGCGGCGACGGCAGAGCTGCTGGTCGCGGCGCGTTCGTAGCGCGGCGTCGCCGCACTTGGACATGTCTTTTCGAGAGAGACTGGTGAGGTAATGTCCGATATCGAGAATTCGGCAGGTGACACGCGCCCGATTGGCGTGTTCGATTCTGGGTTGGGCGGTCTGACGGTTGCGCGCGCGATTGCGACGGCGTTGCCGCACGAGTCCGTCTACTACTTTGGCGACACCAAGCGCTGCCCCTACGGCACCCGTACCGAGGATGAGGTGCGCTCGTTTGCGTTGCAGGCGGGTCGTTGGCTTTCGAAGCACGACGTCAAGATTATGGTCATCGCCTGCAACACGGCGACCGCTGCGGCCTTGCGTCTGGCCCAGCAAGTGCTCGACGTTCCCGTGATCGGTGTGATCGCGCCGGGTGCCCGTGCGGCAATCAACAGCACGCGTACGCGTCGCGTGGGCGTGCTCGCCACCAACCTTACTATTCGCTCGGGCGCCTACACGCGCGCCATTCAGGACCTGGATGCCGGCGTCGATGTATACGGCTGTCCTGCCTCGAGCTTTGTCGAGGTTGTCGAACACGAGCTCGCCTCGGGTGCACATCTGCAGGAACAGTGGCTTGAGAACGAGGACATCTTCGATACGCCTGCCGTGCGTGCGCTGGTGGGTGCCACGGTTGAGCCGCTGCGCGACCACGGTATCGATACCGTGGTGCTCGGCTGTACGCATTTCCCGCTGTTGGTGGGACCTATCCGCCATGCGCTGGGGCCTGGGGTGCGCGTCGTGAGTTCCGCCGAGGAGACCACGCGCGAGCTGACCGATATCCTCACGCGCCGCGAGCAGCTGGCGGGCGACGCCGAGCCGCAGCATCGTTTTGCCACGACGGCCGATAACATTGCCGAGTTTGCGGTGGCGGGCAGCTTTATCTTTGGTCAGCCGCTCAAGAGCATCGAACATATCGATATCGATGAGCTGAAATAGATGTAAGGCAGCCGCCAAAGCCTTCGCCACATCTTTTGCCGAAAGGAAATTTCTATGGAGTACATGCAGGTCAACCGCGCCAACGATCGCGCCGCCAACGAGTTGCGCCCCGTTAAGCTCACCCGTGGCGTCATGAAGCACGCCCACGGCTCGTGTCTGGCCGAGGTCGGGGACACGCGCGTGCTGTGCGCCGCCACTATCGAGGAGGGCGTGCCGGGCTGGCGAAAGGGAGCTAAGGCCGGCTGGGTGACCGCGGAATACGCCATGCTGCCGGCGTCGACCGGCAAGCGCTGCAAGCGCGAGCACGCCAAGCGCAAGGGTCGCTCCATGGAGATCGAGCGCCTCATTGGCCGCAGCCTGCGTACCGTCGTCAACATGAAGGCACTCGGCGAGTACACCGTCACCGTCGACTGCGATGTGATTCAGGCCGATGGCGGCACGCGTACAGCGAGCATCACCGGCGCCTGGGTGGCGCTGCACGACGCCCTCGCCATGTGGGTCGAGGCAGGCAAGATCGAGCGCATCCCGCTTATCGGCCAGGTGGCTGCCATCTCCATGGGCGTTGTCGACGGCAATACGCTGCTTGACCTCGATTATTCCGAGGACAGCCATGCCGAGGTCGACATGAACCTCGTCGCCACCGACACCGGTGAGATGATCGAGCTCCAGGGCACCGGCGAGCAGGCGCCCTTCGACCGCAAACGCCTCAACGCTCTGCTCGACCTGGGCGACAAGGGTATCGCCGAGCTCATCGAGCTTCAGCGCCAAGCCATCGCCTAACCTGCCAAAAAGGGACAGGTTTATTTTGGTAGGTTTTATCTGCTGAAATGCTGCGTTGAAAGGTCCGATCGCCTGAGAGGGGAGGGGTCAAGTGCCCAAACGCCCCTCACGCGGCTTGCTATAGAGACAAGGAGGCCAGTCATGGCACTTGAGAAGATTGACATCGACACCCTCGACCCGGCGGCGACCATCGTCGTGGCAACCGGAAACGCTCATAAGCTCACCGAGATCGAGGCCATTTTGGGCAAGGTTATGCCCGAGGTTCGCTTTGTGGCGCTCGGCCAACTGGGCGATTTTGAGGACCCCGAGGAAAACGGCACGACGTTTTTGGAGAACGCCATCATCAAGGCACAGGCTGCGGTCGAGGAGACGGGCCTTATGGCCATTGCCGATGATTCGGGCTTGGTCGTTGATGCCTTGGACGGCGAGCCGGGTGTGTATAGCGCACGCTATGCGGGCGTGCACGGAGACGATGCCGCCAACAACGCCAAGCTTCTCGTTAACCTGGAAGGCGTTGCCGACGAGGATCGCACCGCGCGCTTTATGAGTGTCGTTGCGCTCATCGACACGGATGGTCTGGTTACCTATGGCGAGGGCGCCTGCGAGGGCGTTATCGCGCACGAGGGTCGCGGCGATCACGGCTTTGGCTATGACCCGCTGTTCCTGCCGGTCGACACGCCGGGCAAGACCATGGCCGAGCTCACGGCGGACGAGAAGAACGCCATCAGCCATCGATTCCATGCGCTCGAGCACCTATCTGCCAAACTGACGGGCGAGGAGTAGGCCGTGCGTGCGGTGGTGCAGCGCGTACTCAACGCCGGCGTGACGGTCGATGGCGAGTGCGTGGGCCGCATTGGACGAGGCTACCTGGTGCTGCTGGGTGTGGGCCATGGCGATACGCGTGCCGAGGCCGACAAGCTGTGGGGCAAGCTCCGGGGCTTGCGCATTAACGAGGACGAGAACGGCAAGACCAACTTGGCACTGGCCGATGTCGACGGCGAGGTGCTCGTGGTGTCGCAGTTCACGCTGTTCGCCGATTGCCGTCACGGCCGCCGCCCATCGTTTACGGATGCCGGCGCCCCCGATGTTGCCAACGAGCTCTACGAGTACTTCTTGACGCTTGTGCGCGAGGACGTCGAGCACGTAGCACATGGCATCTTCGGCGCCGATATGAAAGTCGATCTTGTCAACGACGGTCCGTTCACCATCGTCTTGGACACCGATAGTCTGTAAGTAGTCAATTTGGGACCGGGCTTTTTAAGCTACTTGCGTATGGCAACAGCAGGGTGCTATAGTATTAGAGTATTGTCTATCTTAGGGGTATTATCCCCTTTTTGAATTGCACCTTCTGGAGGCCCTGTTCATGGAAGAGATGGAAGTCAATCACGTCGACGACATCCACGAGAAGCTGACCGATATGGTGGGCGATCGCGTCAAGGTTAAGGCCAACATGGGCCGCACCCGCGTTGTCGAGCGCATGGGCACCATCAAGAGCGTCCACCCCGCCGTCTTCATTGTCGAGGTCGACGAGCGCCGTGGCCGTAAGTCGCGTCAGTCCTACCAGTATATCGATGTCCTCACCGGTCAGGTCGAGCTGTTCGACCCCGAGAGCGGCGAGCACATCTTTACCCCGCTCGGCAATCAGCTCGAGGAGCATTAACGGTGACCGATCGGTCCCTGACTCTTTCCGCGCCGGCAAAGATTAACCTCTACCTGGGGGT